>DASVLZ010000065.1:0-1803 GCA_036384615.1 Sediminibacterium sp. | reverse complement strand
TACCTGAAAACACTCAGGCCCGGCAGTTTTGATCTCGTGGTGATGGACCCACCCACATTCAGCAACAGCAAGCGCATGAACGATATTCTCGATATACAGCGCGACCATGTGGAACTGCTGAATGATGTGCTGCATGCGGTTGCTCCCGGGGGAACCATCTTCTTCAGTACCAACTTCACCCGTTTTGTGCTGGATGCCCCTGCCATCAGGGCATCTTCCATCAAAGACATCACCAAAGCCACTACGCCTTTTGATTTTGAAGGTAAATTGAAACGATGGTGTTACAGGCTGGAGAAATGAGGCAACGGATTAACCATCCCTCATCTCACAGAACTGCTGTCGATCAGGTACTTTTTGTTCACGAGGAAAGAGCGGTAGATATAATGCACACTGTAAGCGATCACCGTGGTATCGGCGCCGTAGTACATGCGAAGCAGGTATTGCCTGTTATGTGTGCCGCCGGTCCATTCTTCCACCCGGTTACCGGCAGAGGACGGGGTGCCCAGGTAGGCATGAACGATCTCCTGTTTCTGGCGCAGCGGCACCAGGTTCCATTTCCCGGGTTTGGTAAACACGGCGGTCTTCGGCACCATCCACCCGAAAATACCTATCCATACCAGCCATCCGGCCAGCAATACCGTTACCAGGAATAAAAGCCATTTTTTCATTTCGAGGCCGGATAAATAGAAAATTACTGTTTACAAACAGTTGCAGGCTAATGTTTCCCACATCTTACCTCATATTTTCTGAAGATTCTCCTTTGTGAGCTCATTGCGTACATTTCCGGTGTTGAGGGTACCTGCGGGCTCAAAGAGCAGTACCCAGACCTCTTCGGTGGCGTTAGGCCGGTGCTCCACTCCTTTCGGCACTACCAGGAACTCGCCTTCCTTCAGTTCAATATTGCCGGTGCGCAGTTCCATAACAAAACTTCCCTTCACCACGTAGAACAGCTCGTCTTCGTGCTCGTGATGGTGCCAGGTAAAAGGTCCCTGGAATTTTACCAGTTTTACATGCTGCCCGTTCAGTTCCCCCACAATCTTCGGATCCCAGTACCCGGTAATGCCGGCAAATTTTTCAGACAGGTTGATCTTTTGCATGTTGTTTCAATGAATCAGTAATAAGGTTCTCCAACACCAGAATGGTTACGCATTGTTTTCGTTTCCCTGCCTGCAAAACTTCTCATGCAGTTCCAATACCCGCGGTATCAGCATATGCTGTTCATCATTATGGATCACGAAATCGCAGAGGCGCATTTTGATCTCTTCATCGATCTGCCTGTGCATACGCGACAGCACTTCTTCCCTGCTGATACCGTCACGGTCCATAGCCCTTTTGATACGGATATGCTTTGGGGCATACACGCCTATCATATAATCTATGCCGGCGGTAGATCCTGCCTCGAAGAACAATGCCGCTTCCTTTACCACGTAAGGAGCATCCTGCCTGCCTGCCCAGTTATCGGCCGCAGCAATGGCAGCGGGGTGCACCAGCGCATTCAGTATTTCCAGTTTGAAAGGATCGCTGAATACAATGGAAGACAGGTATTTCCTGTTCAGCTGCTGTCCTTCATAAGCCTCCTCTCCAAATGCCTCTTTGATCAACAGGCGCAACTGCACATCCGTTTCCATAATATGCCTGGCAGCGCTGTCGGCATCGAATACAGGAATGCCCAGTACGCTGAAAATATGCGACACCACGCTCTTGCCGCTGCCAATCCCGCCTGTAATGCCAATACGAAGCATGATAGCGGAAAGATACGGAAAGGGATGGGGGAAAAAGTGAAAAGTGAAAAGTGAAAAGTGA
>DASVLZ010000064.1:0-6197 GCA_036384615.1 Sediminibacterium sp. | reverse complement strand
GAATGAAAGGCTGATACTGCTTCTCTCGCTCGCCCCGCACCTGCAACCCCATCTACTGGATGTGTTCTATGTAAAGAACGCGAGCTATGACAGGGGATTCACGGAATTTGGCGGCGTAAAAGGGCAGAACCATTCAGGATTCATACCCACGGGAGAAACAGCGGCGTTCATTCTTTCCGCAAACGATTTCGAGAGACGCTTTGCCCTGCTCGATATTTTTTCGGAAGACCATTTCTTCGGGAAATTCAAGATACTCAAGCTTTCGCATGCACAGAACGATGAGCCTTTCCTGAGCGGGGTGCTTAGCATCAGCGTGGAATACCTGAACTACTTTACCATTGGCGCGGCGCATAAGCCGGATTACAATATCAACTTCCCCGCCAAGAGGATCACCACACAGCTCGACTGGGACGACCTGGTGCTGGACAATACCATTCTCGAAGATGTGATGGAAATACGCGACTGGATAGAGCATGGGGATACCCTGCTCAATGACTGGGGCATGAAGAAAAAGATCAAACCCGGCTACCGCACCTTATTCTACGGTCCTCCCGGAACGGGCAAAACACTTACCGCTTCACTGCTGGGAAAATCGGCCGGGCTGGATGTGTATCGCATTGATCTTTCCATGGTGGTATCAAAATACATAGGTGAAACGGAGAAGAACCTTGCCGGTATCTTCGACCAGGCGCAGAACAAAAACTGGATACTGTTCTTTGATGAGGCCGATGCGCTTTTTGGGAAACGTACGCAGACAAGCAGTTCCAATGACCGGCATGCCAACCAGGAAGTATCGTACCTGCTGCAGCGGATAGAAGACTTCCCGGGCGTGGTGATCCTGGCCACCAACCTGAGGGCCAACCTGGATGATGCCTTCACCCGGAGGTTCCAGTCCATGATCTATTTTGCCATACCCGGCGCCGAACATCGCCTGAAGCTGTGGAAACAATCGTTTTCTGATAAGACCGTACTGGAAGACAAGGTAGACCTGCCCGATATAGCCGCTAAATACGAGCTGGCCGGCGGCGCCATCATCAATGTAACCAGGTATTGCTCCATGATGGCCCTGAAACGCCATTCCAACATGATCCTGCAGCGCGATATCCTGGCCGGGATACGGAAAGAGTTCGGGAAAGAAGGCAAAACAGCCTGATGCCGGATGATCATGGCTTTTTCACCGGATGATGGCTTTTTGGGATACATCTTAGCTGAAAAAAATGTATTTTTCAGCCTCATATCCACCAAGACCAACTGACTCCATGAATCTGCGGAAAATACGCCCGTTTATATATCCTTTGCTGATACTGCTGGTGTTCGTGTTTTCCATCATCGGCTACTACCAGACCCTCGACAAGGATTTTAACCTGCTCGGCGTCATCTTCGCCATTTTCAACTTCTTTATCATGAACGATGCTGACCCCACAGCGGTGGCCAGCAACGGGTTTCTGATGGCGGCAAAATACCTGGCGGCGTTCCTGGTAGGTGTAAGCCTGTTCACGCTCTCCTACAAATTTGTGCGCAGGCTATGGCTCAGCTATAAAATACGCCTTACCTACCAGCACCATATCGTTATCTTCTCGCTCGATCCTCTCGGATACCGCATCAGCAAGGAACTGCTGGGCAAAGGATATAAAGTGGTGGTGGTGGAAGACAATGATACCAATGCATTTATTGAGGAAATAGAAAATGATGGCGGCGTGGTGATCAATGCCAACCCCTTTGAAAGTAAAACGCTGGATATGGTAGGTCTTTCCAATGCAAGGGTATGTATACTGGCATATGAGAAAGATGAAACCAATATTGAAATAGCCGGTCATATCAGCTCCTACAGCTATGCCCTGTTTCCCCAAAATCCCGACCCTGATCACGAAGTGCTGAAACTGATGATGCATGTGGATGACCTCAACAACAAAAGCGTTATCAAGGATTATTTCGATATCAACAATACCGATGAGCATTACGATCTCTACACTTTTAACCTGCACCAGCTCGCAGCACAGAAAGTGTATGATGAATTTTCGCCGCACCGTTTTTTCCGTACAGGAAGCGAGGAACATGCGAAATCCATAGCCATCATCGGGTGCGATAAAACCGCGGAGGCATTTATACTGGAGAACATCATCTTAAGTCATTACCACGCACCCAAGCCACTCACTATTTACCTCGTGGATAAGGATGTGGATGTATTCTTTCACCAGTTTGCATACCAGTACCCGTTTCATGCGGAGTTCGTGCAGCTGGTGCCTGTAAAACTGCTCAACGGTAATTTCTTTGCCAATTTCACATGGTCGAAAGAGCATATTGAAAAACTCAGCCAGGTAAAAGCTGCTTATTTCTTCGGACAGCAGGATTCCGTGATCATGAATACTGCCGCGGCATTCAGGCAGTTCCTGTATACGCAAACGCTGAGCATGTCGCAGGTGCCGCTGATCGTATCATTACCTGAAGACAGCGGTATCTATGACTTCCTGAACAACAGTACCCTGCATAAGGATGAAGTGGAGCAACTGCTCAACAATACACTCAACCAATATTACATCAAACGTAAATCAGATACCTTCTCCGGTAAGAGCATTATTGAAGAAGCGGAGATGACCGATACCATATCGCGGGTGATCAATTTTTATTATTCTGTCCTGTATGAATTACCGGGAATACTGAAGGAGAAATTCGGGGCAGAAATATCGCAGCCGGTAACGGATGACCTCAGCAATTTTATCATTTCCTTCCCTGATACGCATGCCACGTTTACAGAAAAAGAATTTGAGCAGGCTTTCTTTGCATACCTGTCAGCTAAAACAGGTGTGGACGCGGGGAAATTGTATCATGCTGCATCTATCAAAAAACAATGGAACCTGCTTAACAACCGTAAGAAGGATTCCAACAGGTATGCGGCAAGGCATATGCATATCAAATTGTTCATCATGGAAGAGATCGGGTGTACGCCTGTGAACCGGGAGAATATTGTACGGTTCTATCCGCGCCTGGCTTCTGTAGAGCATACACGGTGGAGTGGTGAAAAGATGGTGTTCAATTACAAATACGGACCCTTCCCGGCCGATAAAAAAGAGAAGAATATCCTGAAGGAAGTACTGAAGATACATGACCAGCTGATACCGTATGAAAAGCTCACACAGGGAGAAAAAGACAAAGACCTGAACCTCTTCCTGCTGTTGCCATTGTTGAATGTATTAAAACGGTCGATGAATAAGTAGCATGCAATTTCCAAAAGATATATTTATCAGTTATGCGCACATAGATGATGAGTCTCTGGTAGAAGGACAGCGCGGCTGGATAACTGAATTTCACCGGGCATTGGAGATACGCCTGGCACAGTTGCTGGGCAGGCGCCCGGTGATCTGGCGCGATCCTGCATTGCAGGGTAACCATATTTTCGACAGGCAGATAGTAGACCAGTTTGAGCAGGTGGCGCTGATGATCTCCATCCTTACACCGCGTTATGTAAAATCTGAATGGTGCGTACGTGAGGCCACCGAATTTTACGAAGCCTGCAACAGGAACCTTGGATTCAGCATCAATAACCAGGCAAGGATCTTCAAGGTGATCAAAACGCCTGTTAAGATCGAGCAGCATCCCGAACATATCCGCAACATATTAGGCTATGAGTTTTATACTGCGGACCCTGTAACGGGCCGCCTGAAAGAACTGGCCACCGGTTTTGGCCAGCAGCAGGAAAAACAATACTGGGAAAAACTGGATGACCTCGCCAATGATATTTCCGGTTTCCTCGACAGCCTGGAATATATGGATAGCACTGCCGGCAAAACCGGCGCAAGAACTGCATCAGCAGCGCCTGTGAGCAGCGGAAAAAAAGACGGCTTCAGGATATACCTTGCTGAATCCAGCTATGAAACACGCGATTTCCGCGACAGCCTGCGCCGCGAACTGCAGGATGAAGGATACCAGATATTCCCCGATAAACAACTGCCACTCGTGGGGCCGGTATTGATGGAAGATGTGAATGCTTTCCTGAAAGAAACCGAACTCTCCGTACACCTGATCGGTGAGAATTACGGTATTGTACCCGAAGGCACGCAGAAATCCATCGTGGAAATACAGAACGAGATCGCCGCCGCTGCCAGTTCCGTAAGCGGCCTGCAGCGTTTGATATGGGTACCCGAAGGCTACTCACCCAAGGAAGAAAGACAACAACAGTTCATCAACAAACTGAATGAAGGCGCGGAGGGCATCACAGGCGCCGACCTGGTATTCAGCTCGCTGGAAGATTTCAAGGGCATCATGAGTGATAAGATCACGGCCATACAACGTGCCAAACAAAAAGAAGAAGAGAAGAAAAAAGAAATGGCCGCCGCTGCCGCCGCCCCAACGGCAACTGTTGCGGAAACAAAAACAGGATCAGGCATCGTATACCTTATCTGCGATATGCTGGACCTGGATGATATTAAACCACTGGAAGATTTCCTGTTCGATAACGGGTGCGAGGTAATGCTGCCCCTGTTTGAAGGTGATGAATCGCAGATAAGGGAAGACCATCTCGAAAACCTGAAGATGTGCGATGCAGCCATCATTTTTTATGGCAATGCCAACGAAATATGGCTCAGGTCAAAAACAAGGGAATTCCTCAAGATCGCAGGCTATGGCCGTGAAAAACCACTGACCGTAAAAGCTATTTACCTGTCAGGTCCGGCCTCACCCGCAAAAGAACGGTTCCGTTCACAAGATGCGGAAGTGATCAACGGCATGAGCGGATTCCCTTCCGATAAACTCCAAACCCTACTGTCAAATCTATAAGCACTGTGTATGTATAACGAGTCAGCCATCAGCAACCCATTCCCCGGCCTTCGCGCCTTCGAGGAAGATGAAGATGTGTTGTTCTTCGGCCGCGAAAAACAGGTGGATGAATTGCTGACCAAACTGAGGACCACGCGCTTTCTTGCCGTGATAGGTTCCTCCGGCAGCGGTAAATCTTCCCTCGTAAAATCTGGGCTGATACCCGCATTGCACAGCGGCTTTATGTCGGGCGCCGGCTCCTTATGGCGTATCTGTTCCTTCCGCCCGGGTAATGATCCCGTAGGTAATATGGCACGTGCACTGGCTTCGAAAGGTGTATTGAATGATGCATACGAAGAGGAAGAAACCGCCACGCATGCCGCTATCAATGAGAGCATTCTCCGCAGGAGCAGCAACGGCCTGGTAGAAGCTTACAGGCAATCGGGTATAGATCCTAAAAACAACTTACTGATACTGGTTGACCAGTTTGAAGAGCTGTTCCGTTTCAGCAAATATGAAATAGAGGCAAAAGAAGGCAAACGCGATTCCGTTGCTTTCATCAACCTCCTGCTCAAAGCCACCAAGCAAACAGACATACCTGTATACGTAGTGTTTACCATGCGCTCGGATTTTCTTAGTGATTGTACGGAATTCAGGGGGCTGCCCGAAGCGATCAACGAAGGCGATTACCTGGTGCCGAGGATGACGCGTGAAGAGCGGAGGGAAGCGATCACCGGCCCGATAGCTGTGGCCAACGGAAAGATCAGCCAGCGCCTGCTTAACCAGCTGCTGAATGATGTGGGCGATAACCCCGACCAGCTTCCCATACTGCAGCATGCGCTGATGCGTACCTGGAATGTATGGAAAAAGAAGAACAGGCCCGGATCAGAGATCGATTTTGCAGACTATGAAGAGATAGGAACAATGAAGCACGCCCTTTCGCAGCACGCGGAAGAGGCATATGCAGAACTGCATACAGATAATGAAAGACGTATCTGTGAAGTGATTTTTAAAGCGCTTACAGATAAAGGCTCGGATACACGCGGCATACGCCGCCCCAGCCGCATGTCGGAACTATGCCGTATTGCCAATGCCAGCTTCAGTGAAGTGGCAGCGGTGATCGAAGTATTCCGCAAACAGGGCCGCGCCTTCCTGATGCCGCCGGCCAATGTGCCGCTTACAGAATCATCCATCATCGATATCTCCCACGAGAGTATCATGCGCGTATGGGAGAAACTGATCCTTTGGGTGGATGAGGAGAACCAATCGGCACAGGTATACCTGCGTCTTTGCGAAGCGGCAGACCTGTACGAAAAAGGCAATGGTGGCTTGTGGCGCGATCCGGAACTGCAGGTGGCGTGGAAATGGCGGGAGGAGCAGCGTCCCAATGAAATATGGGCCAGCAGGTATAACAATGATTTCCATAAGGCAATGGCCTTCCTGGA
>DASVLZ010000063.1:0-4021 GCA_036384615.1 Sediminibacterium sp. | reverse complement strand
AGCTTTTTCTTTCACCACTACGAGGTTTTCGTTCCTGTTGGCCAGGGTAACCACGGCGCCTGTGCCGCGGGCAATCCCATCTTTTACAAAGGAGAGAACGGTACCAAAACCGATATCGCGCAGCGGTTTTGCTTTGGCATCGTCTACGGCAAATACTTTGCTTGCATCGGCTTCGGGCTTTAACGCCTGGTTCCAGCCATAAGCCCCCTTGGTATTGGAAACGATCTGGGATGGCTGGCCAAAACCAAAGCCGCCTCCACCCTGCCGTTGGGGTGCGGCAATGCCATAGTCGGTGTACATGTCAATAAAGGAAGGATAGATGTATTTGTCCTTACAATTGATCACCACCGCATCTTTCGGGATGGCAACGCCGGTGCCGATGGCCACGATCCTGCCATCGCGTATTACCATGGTGGCATTGGTGATCTTGTTCTGTGCATCTTTCACGATGGTGGCGTTGGTAAAGGCGTAACAATGTTCACGCCTGTCGGCCACCCCGTTTACCGGAAATGTCTCCTGGGCCTGCAGCAAAGAAGCGAACAGCAGCCCCGAGAGAAGGAGCTTGATTTTTCTCATAAGTTAGGTATTAGTTTGGAGAGTCCTAAAGCTAACGAAATGGGGTTACAGAAAAAACCTGTAATAACTTTTCCCGGTAAAACCTGTGTTTGGTAGGGTGAGCATTTATTTTACCGGACGACCAGCATCCACATCATGAATAAAGCTGATCAGCCCGGGAAAATAATACGGCTGGTCATCCCACATAGAACAATGGCTTCCGTTGGGGCAGATCAGGCTCCGCCCGTTCTGCACTTGTGTAGCCATCCATTTCATATGTTCCGGGTCCATCGTATCATGTGTGGCGCCAATGGTAAGTGTGGGTACTTTGATTTTGGGCAGGTCGCGGCTCCTGTCCCAGTTGGCCAGCCTTCCGGCAATGCCAAATTCAGAAGGGCCTTGCATAATGGTATATATTTCGCTGTTTATATGCGGAATGGCCCTGTTCAATGCTTCGGGCCAGGGCAGCACCCGGCATACATGTTTTTCATAAAAGTTCGGTAACAGCAATTCCATATACTTCGGATTTGCAAAATCCTGCCGGGCCTCGATGGCCCTGATACTGTCGAGCACCGGCTTGCTCATCTGTTTTGCCAGCACCTCTTCGGCATACTTACCATACGCGGGGCAGCTGCTCATCATATTACTGATGATAAGGCCTTTCAGGTTGTCCTGGTATTTCAGTGCATATTCCGTGGCCAGGATACCTCCCCAGCTATGGCCGAGCAGGTAGAAATTGTCTTTGTTCATTCCCAGCGCTTTTCTTACCTGCTCCACCTCTTCCACAAACCGCTCCGTGGTCCAGAGGCTGCTGTCTTTGGGCTGGTCGCTGAAATAGGAGCCGAGCTGATCGTATTCATAAAACTCGAATCCCTCCTTCGGAAAAAAGCTCTCAAAAGATTCGAAGAACTCATGCGTGCCGCCGGGCCCTCCATGCAGCAGCAATACTTTAATGCGCGGATTATTACCGAACCGTTTGGTCCACACTTTGAATGTGCCCAGTGGCGTGGTTACAGGAATCATTTTTACACCGCCGGTCTGTACCCCGCTGTCGGTAATGGCATGGTAAGAAGCCAGTGTGGAAGCAGAATCATGCTGTCCGCAGGAAGCAAACAGCGCTGCGGTAATAAAGAGAAGAAGGTATCTCATACAGTTAATTTTAGCAACGATAAAGAGGAGGTTTTCCGGCAGGCCGGTTGCTTAAAATTAACTGTAAACTTTCGGAAAATATTGAGGTTTCCAGGGATGGAAATTACCTGCCCATAAATACCATCAATATCTGTACATCGCTCGGGTTTACACCGCTGATGCGGCTTGCCTGTCCCAAAGTAGCCGGCCTGATCTTCTTGAATTTCTGCAGGGCCTCGTTGGAAAGTGCAGACACACGGTCGTAATCAAAAGAAGCGGGAATGGGCATGTTCTCCAGCTGGCTCATTTTGGCAACGATCTCCTGTTCCTTCTCGATATAGCGTTCATATTTTACCTGTATCTCCGCCTGTTCAAGCGATTCCTGCGGGATATCTGCAAGGGCCGTATGCAGGGCGGGTGAATTGCGGATCATGGATGGAAGATCCACATTCGGGCGCAGCAGTATTTTCCCGGCTTTTTGTTTTTCGGCGAGGCTTGCAGACTGAATGCTGGTAAAATAAGAGTTGATGTCTTCGGGATCAATGCTGGTTTCCGCAAGCGTTTTTTTAACGCGTTCCACCTCTTCTGTTTTTTTATGTACAGCTTCCATACGCTCCTCTTTGGCGAGCCCCATATGGTAGCCGATCTCGGTAAGCCGGAGGTCGGCATTGTCCTGGCGCAATAAAGTCCTGAACTCTGCGCGGCTGGTAAACATACGGTAAGGTTCTTCTGTGCCCTTGCTGATCAGGTCATCAATGAGCACCCCAATATAGGCATCACTTCTTTTCAGAATGAAAGGCTCCTGCTCGCGGGATTTCAAATGGGCATTGATGCCGGCCATCAACCCCTGGCAGGCGGCTTCCTCGTAACCCGTTGTGCCATTGATCTGTCCTGCGAAGAACAGGTGACTTACCGGCTTTGTTTCGAGGGAATATTTCAGTTGTGTGGGTGGGAAATAATCATACTCGATTGCATAGCCCGGCCTGAATATGCGAACCTGTTCAAACCCCACCACTGTACGAAGCGCTTCGTATTGCACTTCTTCTGGCAATGATGTAGAGAAGCCATTTACATAGATCTCAACTGTATTCCATCCCTCCGGCTCTACGAACAACTGGTGACGGTCCCGGTCTGCAAACCGGTTGATCTTGTCTTCAATACTCGGGCAATACCGCGGTCCTACGCCTTCAATCCGTCCCTGGTACATGGGACTGCGGTCAAAGCCGGTCTTCAATATTTCGTGAACCGTAGAATTGGTATAGGTAATATAACAGCTTCTTTGCTGTCCAGGGCGTATCCTCGGAATGTCCAGGTAAGAGAAGCCGGTAATTTCCTCATCTCCTTTCTGTTCTTCCATCTTACTATAGTCGAGGCTGCGGCCATCTATGCGGGGCGGGGTTCCGGTTTTGAGCCTGTCGCTTTCAAATCCCAGTTCTACCAGTTGTTCGGTAATACCTGTAGCGGCTTTTTCGGCTACACGACCACCGCCGAATTGTTTCTCGCCAATATGTATCACACCATTCAGGAAAGTACCACTGGTGATCACCACGGCTTTGGCTTTTATTTCATGCCCAAGACCCGTAACCACGCCGCAGGCCTTACCATTTTTTATAATGATGGATTTGACCATATCCTGGTAAAAATCCACATTCGGGGTATTCTCCAGCATTTCACGCCAGGTAGCAGCAAACAGCATACGGTCATTCTGGGAGCGCGGGCTCCACATAGCCGGTCCCTTGCTCCTGTTGAGCATACGGAACTGGATCATGCTCTTATCGCTTACTATGCCGCTATAACCTCCGAGGGCATCTATTTCGCGCACGATCTGTCCTTTAGCAATGCCGCCCATAGCGGGATTACAGCTCATCTGGGCAATAGTCTGCATATTCATGGTAATCAGCAAAACCCTGCTGCCCATATTGGCCGCAGCAGCTGCCGCTTCACAGCCGGCATGACCGGCACCGGCAACGATCACATCATATTCGGGGAACATGTTGCAAAGATCGCAGATTTCAACACGGATTGCGCGGATCGGGCCATGATTTTGGAGATCTGTTTGCAATATGAGGTTTCACGTGGAACCTTTTATAAAATTGTACATGTTCCACGTGGAACATGTACACAATAGATTCATTTTCATATAGTAAGCAGAAATACAGCGATAAATCGCTTAAATCATTAAGTGTAAACGGGTCGTTTTTTAGACAAGAAGGATTTTTCGGTCCGATTTATAAGAAGATCCCGGTCATTTGAATTAATTATAAGGATTATGAACCTTAGATTGACCCGGCTTGTGGTGTGAGCAGTCATATACCAGTCATATACTTGCCATATACCA
>DASVLZ010000062.1:0-4905 GCA_036384615.1 Sediminibacterium sp. | reverse complement strand
ATGGAGGCGTTTCCTTTCTGCCTTACAGGGAACAGTTCCGCAAGTTGATCGGTGAAGGTTGCAATTACCTGGAGATGTACAATGCCAGCGAAGGTTTTTTTGCCGCGCAGGATAATCCCGATGAAGAAGGTATGCTGCTCTTCCTGGAACATGGCATTTTCTATGAGTTCATGCCCGCGGAAGAATATGGCAAACCTGAACCCCGCACCATAGGACTGAAGGCAGTGGAAACGGGAAAGAACTATGCCATGGTCATCAGCACCAATGGCGGGCTATGGCGCTACCTGGTGGGTGATACCATTCAGTTCACCTCTACCTGGCCTTTCCGTATAAAGGTGAGCGGCAGGCTGAAACAATACATCAATGCATTTGGCGAAGAAGTGATTGCCGATAATACTGATAAAGCCATTGCCATCGCCTGCCAGAAAACAGGCTGCATGGTAAATGACTATACTGCCGCCCCCGTTTATTTTGACGGCAACAACAAGGGCGCACATGAATGGCTGATAGAGTTTGATGCCGAGCCGGCTAACCTGGAGCAGTTTGCCTTTGAACTCGACTGCGCATTAAAATCGCTCAACAGCGATTATGAAGCCAAGCGGTATAAAGACCTCGCGCTGGCCATGCCCATTGTACATTCAGTGGAAAAAGGCGTTTTTCACGAATGGCTTAAACTCAAAGGCAAACTGGGCGGACAACACAAGATACCGAGGCTCAATAATGACCGTAAATACGTGGACGATATCAAGCCGATGATGATGCGGCGCTAATTGTTTTGCATGAGTGATACCAATACTAACCAATTGCATAAGGAGTTTGAGCTGGAAAGGATGATCCTGTTCAGCGATGCCGTTTTTGCCATCGCCATCACACTGCTGATCATAGAGATCAAATTTCCGGAGATACATGATGTGGCGCATACTGATATAACGCTGCTGTTCAAGCCTGTTCTGCTGGAAGCATCAGGATTCCTTGTGAGCTTTATATTCATAGGGATGGCGTGGGTATCGCATCTTAAACTCTTCCGTTTCCTGAGAGCGTATAATGATGGGATCATTTTCCGGAACCTGCTGATGCTTTTCTTCGTGGTTACATTTCCTTTTTCGGCTTCGAGCCTTACCCATTACAAGCCCAATTTTCCCTTGCCGATACTGATCTATTTTGCCAATGTAACCCTGGTATTCATAGCCAATTTCCTGCTGGCGCATTATATGCTCAAACGCAAACCTTCACTGACACTGCCGGGCAACGATGCAGAACAGATATTCATTTACCGGCGCAGCAAGGCCCTTGCCCTTGCTTTTCCGCTGGCATTTATCATAGTACTGCTGACGGTGATCTTTTCGCACAATGATGATGAGAGCATCCGCATGGGTTTTTATGGTGCCATTGCCGTTATGGTACTGGTTAACCTGTGGATCAAACGGCAGAAGCCACGCAGCCTGAAAACCTGATATGCCCCGGCATTTTGTACTTTCACGAGCGTATTGTGCATCTATTATATAAGTTTGTGCCTTTACCATTTGTTATTAACCTCATCCACTCGATATGAAATTATTAGCAGGAAAAGTTTCCATCGTTACCGGTGCAGCCCGCGGAATAGGCGCTGCCATCGCCCTGAAACTGGCCGAGCACGGCAGTGATATTGCTTTTACTTATGTGAGCGACAGCAGTGCGGAAAAAGCGGCTGCCCTTGCGCAGCAGATCAGCGCATTGGGTGTAAAAGCAAAAGCGTACCAGAGCAATGCGGGTGATTTTGCCGCCTGTGAAGTGTTTGTGAATGATGTGCTGAAAGATTTTGGCAAGGTAGATGTTTGCGTGAACAATGCCGGTATTTCCAAGGACAACCTGCTTCTGCGCCTCAGCGCCGAGCAATGGGATGATGTGATGGATACCAACCTGAAGAGCGTATTCAATATGACCAAGCAGGTGATCCGTCCTATGATGAAAGCGAAGGCGGGAAGCATTATCAATATGAGTTCCATCGTGGGCATACGCGGTAATGCGGGCCAGAGCAGCTATGCCGCCAGCAAGGCAGGCATTATCGGCTTTACCAAATCGGTAGCGCTGGAACTGGGCAGCCGTAATATCCGCTGCAATGCCATTGCCCCCGGTTTTGTGGAAACCGATATGACCCATTACCTGAAAGAAGGAGAAGGCGCAACTGAATTCCTGAAAAAAATACCGCTTGGCCGTTTTGGCAGGGCAGAAGAAATTGCAGATACCACCCTGTTTCTCGCCAGCGATATGGCCAGTTATATTACCGGCCAGGTGCTCAGCGTTTGCGGGGGCCTGAATATCTGAGATAGTTTGGGGTAATTTTTGACCATTTTGATTCCTGGAACAGGCGGCTATATATCCCCGCCGCCATCTTTCTTTGTGCTGGTATGATTATTGGATCATGCCGGTAAAAGAATACCATGAAGTTTACATTAGGACTTGTATTGGGAGCGGCTATTGGCGGCCTGATAGTGCATTACCTGGATTCTGCAGAGGGCAGCGCCCTTACCCGCAGGATCAAACGCGATGCAAACGATCTTTCAGACTGCCTTACAGATATGGCAGGCACCATCAGTGACAAAACCAAATCTTTATTAGGGAAAAAGCAGGAAGCACCTGCAGAACCCGAAGAACAGATCGTGATCGTGGGCCTGTCGCAGAACACATTTTCATGAATACATTATCAGTAATACTAAATACATACATTATGAAATGGTTATTGGGAATTGCAGCAGGTGCAGCAGTAGTGTACCTGCTGAGGACAGACAAAGGAAAAGAAATGCTGGGCAGCCTGAAAAACCAGGTGAACGACCTGAGCGATACTATCTGCAACGCAACAGGCAACCTGTTTAAAAAAGCAAAATCAGCAGTGTCCTGACGGTTTAGTATACGCGCTGTATTCCATAATTATAATTGCCGGCATTGATCAATGACAGAGCTATTTTGTATTTGCCTGCAGAAGGTATATTGATCGTTTGTGCATTGTATGCAAGACTGCCGGTAGCCTGTTCGTTATTATGACCTAAAACGATCTGGTTAGCATGGTTGGCGCGGAAGATGAATTTTCCCTGCTGAAAATTACCGGTGATAACCCAGGAAGCGCTTCCCGCATCAAACTCCATTTCCATATCGGCGCCGTTGGTGGCAGAGCCATTTACGCTCCAGTTGAAGATACGGGTGCAGCTCCATTGGTTGGTGTTGGCACTTACATTACATTTATAAATACCTGCGCCTTCCCATACCGCAAACATCCTTCCGTTAAAACCGAATTTACCGGCGCCTATATCTGTAAAAGTGTAACCATCATCCCAGGTGGTAACATTTTTTACCAGCAGGAACTGTGCATAGTTGTTGTTGAAATTGATATATCCTTCGTATTCGCGGTCATTTTTGGCAGATACCATCACAGGTGCCACCGGTATTTTCCAGCTTTGATAATTACCCGGAACGCGGATGATGTTATCGCCGGAGAAAGTTGCCATGGGCTGGTAAGTAACTACTTCCAATGCGATGGGTTGTGAATACATTACTGAATGACCGGTAGTGGTCAGCCGTATCCTGAAATCCACCCTGGATTCGGTTCCGGTAAGTACGATATTGCGTAACCTGTCGTTAAGCTGTTCCACAGAAACCCCGAGATCCTGCCCTTCACCGGTGGAAGCAATATCAATGGCATCAGCAAAACCATTGCCGGATACGCATGCCTGTAATGTATATGATCCGATCATATTATCTGCACAGGCAAATTTCTGCCAGTTGAATCTTGCGGCTGTATTCTTTGCATTACCTGCAAGCAATACCAGGCGTGAGGCAGAGAGGAACAGCTGTGGAGTGGCTGTAGAAGTAGCTGCTACACTTTCTGTTGAAACCACTGCGGGTTCCTTTATTTGATCAACCTGTTTACTGCAACCTGTCATAATAATAGTTGCTGCGAAGATGGTTATTACCGGGATTGTTTTCAGTACTTGCATACCCTTTCGTTTGTGATACAAAGGGAAAAAAACAGCTATGCGTAGCCAATAGTGTAAACATCATTTGCTCGTAACACGGATAGACAGGCAGGTTGTGATATATCGGAAAGCGGGATGTCCTCATGTAAACGGTCTTTGTAGTGAAGTCATGACGTGCCCTGCTTATATATCAGTACAGGCATTTGAGTGGTATATGGTGCCATAGGCGGCGATGTAGCAATACCCCTACAAATATGTCATCGGTAATAGGCTCCAGGTATGGATAATCGGGTACGTATTTGTAAAATGCGATCCTGTGTATGTCGTATTTTGTTGACATTGCGCTTGTATTTTTACCAGCAAATTGGGATCATCACTCACTTAATACGGAACAGCAATGGAACTGGGCATCATGAGTTTTGCCGATATGCAACCTGAAACAACGCCAGGCAACGGCAGCAACGCACAACAACGGATACATGAATTACTGGAAGAAATACAGTTGGCCGACCAGCTGGGGCTGGATGTTTTCGGTATAGGCGAACACCATCGCCCGGACTATGCTGTGTCTGCACCTGCAGTAGTGCTGGGCGCTGCTGCGGCTGTTACAAAGAATATCCGCCTAACGAGTGCGGTAACAGTGCTCAGTTCCGATGATCCTGTGCGTGTTTACCAGGGCTTTGCTACGGTAGACCTGCTATCAGGCGGCCGTGCAGAGATCATGGCCGGCCGGGGTTCTTTTATTGAATCCTTTCCGCTGTTTGGTTATGACCTGCAGGATTATGATGAGCTGTTCACTGAAAAGCTGGACCTCCTTCTTGCACTGAACAGGAATGAAACGGTGCAATGGAAAGGAAAGCACCGTGCGGCGATCAGCGGTTTGAAAGTATACCCGCACCCCAATGGCGCTTCCATACCGGTATGGATAGCGGCCGGCGGTACACCGGCTTCGGCG
>DASVLZ010000061.1:0-2250 GCA_036384615.1 Sediminibacterium sp. | reverse complement strand
TATCCGCCATTGGCAGGGAAATGATGGCCGAGTATGGTCTTGGGATTTTCATTGTGTTTATCTCCGCGGAAAAGAAAATCCCCTTCACGCACCAGGCCGCGCCGTGCCATGGCGGCCGGTGGTATGCTTTCCAGCAAACGTGTGCCGGGACCGTCTTTATACATAGGCGCCACACTCCATCCCGTTAATGCCCTCGCCACTTCGGTTACATCATCCTGTGTATAGCCGCCTTCCACACCCAGTGTATGCAGTTCCATGATCTCGCGCGCATAATTTTCATTCAGCCCCTGTGTTTTCCTGTTTTTGACGATCTGCTGCATTACCTGGTTACCTTCCTGATTACTGTCTTCGGCCATCTGCTGCATACGTTTGCGCAGTGCATTTACGAAAGCATTTTTCTCCTGCTTTTTGGCCATACCATTTTCATTACTCACGCTGGTGGCATTATCCAGGTATTCGAGCATGGCGGGATGTTTGGCCGTTGCTTCCAGCAGCTTTTCAAAACTGCCCAGCACATTGGGGCGTATGGCATCGCGCTCATACGTCATCACATATTGCTGGCACTGGCCCTTGGTGAGCGATACATTAAAATGGTTGAACCAGAAATCCGTTAATACTTCTTTCAGCTGGTTCTGCCCGTAAGCTGCGCGGATCACTTTCTGGTTGATCAGTTGCCTTTGCAGTTCCTGCGGCAGTTTGTATCCTTCTTTCTCCATGACCATCCTCAGTTGCTGGCGGTACTCGGGCTTGTCGAGGTTCTTTATGGAATCTTTGTTGAGGAGGTTTTTCCTGGTGGCAATACGTATTACCTGCCCGGCATTGAGATAGGTGTTCACAATATCTTCGTTGCGCAGGTTCAGCGCATCATATCCCTGCAGGCGGGCATCTGCTTCGGAGTCGGGCAAGGAGGCATCCAGTTGCTGGTTCAGCCATTTGTCAAGTCCCATACCGGCCACTTCCTGCACCTGTTTCGGTGTGGCGCCAAAAGTAAACCGGCTCAGCAGGTGCGCTGCGGCCTGCTCGCGGGTAAGTCCTGCTTTTTTATAAGGCAGGTTGATCCCAGGCCCCTTCGAAAAATCGGTGTCTGCCTGTATGAATGCCGAAACAGTGACCCATGCAACCAGGGCAATAAAGATCTTTCTTGTCCGGAATACACGCATTGCGAAGGATTTTGGGTATGGATGGAAATAAAAGGGAATGGTTTAATGCACCCTGACAAATCCGGATAAAATAATTGTATACCGGTCCTGTCGGATGCTTACTCATCCCATTCTACCGCAAAATCTTTGCCGTTAACCCCATTTCATCAGATGGTTGGCATGCCTCCTGTTACCTGCACGGTGGCTCCTGAAACATAGCTGGCTTCACTGCAGGCCAGGAATACAAAGGCCGGGGCCAGTTCGGCAGGCTGCGCGGGGCGTTTGAGGGGTGTTTTTTTGCCGAATGCACTCACCTTCTCAGCAGGAAAGCTGCCGGGGATCAGCGGTGTCCAAACAGGACCGGGAGCAACACAGTTCACGCGTATGCCCTTTTCGCCCCACAATTGTGCAAGCGTGGCGGTGAAATTCTGGATAGCGGCTTTAGTTAATGTATAAGGTAACAGCCCGGGGTTAGGCGTATACGCGTTAACCGAGCTTGTATTGATAACACAGCTTCCTTCCTGCAAATGCGGTTCCGCGGCCTTGCATAAGTAGAACATGGCATGAACATTTGTTCTGAAAGTATAGTCCCACTCTTCCGCGGTGATCTCCTGCAGCGATTCATGCTGCATCTGGTAAGCGGCATTGTTAACGAGGATATCAATACCGCCAAGCTCGTTCACGGTGCGTTCCACAAGCGCATTGCAATGTGCTTCATCAGAGATATCGCCGGGTACGAGTACTATATTCCTGTCTTCCTGTTTCACGAGGTCTTTTATTTCTGCGGCATCCTCTTCTTCGTTCAGGTAAGAGATGACCAGGTCGGCGCCTTCACGGGCAAAAGCGAGGGCAACTGCTTTGCCAATACCGGAATCGCCTCCTGTGATGAGCGCTTTGCGACCCGCAAGTTTTCCGCTGCCTTTATATGTTTTTTCACCATGATCGGGTTTGGGATCCATTTCCTGCTCAGAGGCGGGCATCTCCTGTTCCTGTTCGGGAAAGGGTGGCTCAGGATAGTTGCTCACGGCTTTTTCAAGCGTATCGGTATCCGGATGATGGGTATTCATAGCTGTTATTTTTTTAGCTGAATAGAAGGGTTCCTGCTGCCGCG
>DASVLZ010000060.1:0-3148 GCA_036384615.1 Sediminibacterium sp. | reverse complement strand
CTTTCCGAAAAAATACATGCCCACCATGAACAGGATCATATACAGGATACCCGGCACCAGTATCCATTTCCACAGCTTATGCCTGCGGATGAACCGGTGCGCTTCAAAATACGCCTGTATGGCAATGATCATTTCTTTCAGCACAGACTGTGGGTTAAGAGGCGCAAAGTTAGCACATTCGCTACTTTTGATGCCATGAACACTATAACGCTCCTGCGTTCCAGGAAATTGCCCCCTGCGTTTTATGAGCGGAAAAATGTTTGCACGGTAGCCAGGGAATTGTTGGGGAAAACACTTGTCTCTTATTTCGACAATATACTCACCGCCGGCAAAATAGTGGAAACGGAAGCGTATAACGGCAGCACAGATAAAGCCTCTCATGCATGGAATGGCCGCCGTACTGAGCGTACCGAGATCATGTATCGCCATGGCGGTGTGGCGTATGTGTATTTATGTTACGGCATACACCATATGTTCAATGTGGTAACAAACGTTGCGGATATTCCCCATGCCATTCTTGTACGTGCGCTGGAGCCGGTAACAGGTGTGGAGCATATGCTGGTGCGCACGCATAAAACAAAGCCTGATACCTCTCTTACCAAAGGCCCCGGCAATGTTGCCAAAGCCCTGGGCATCCATACCCGCCATACCGGTACCGACCTGCAAAGTAACCACCTCTTCATTGCCGATGACGGTACACGCATCAGCCGCTCATCCATACTGGCAACACCACGCATTGGTGTGGATTATGCAGGTGAAGATGCATTGCTGCCTTACCGGTTTGTTGTGAAGGGAAATCCTTATGTGAGCGGGAAGAATGGATGGCAGGCTGGCCTGGTTAGAATTTCGGGCAATTGATCGGCCTTTCCTGTGATGGCCGCAAAGTATATATCAGGGAAAGCTCAATACCCCCGCGGTTCATGGAAGCGGTTTTGAGCGAAGAAGTATTATAGTCGTAAGTGGCGCCGAAACGGAAATCATTGAACTCGAGGCCGAGATAGGGTATCAGCGCATCTTTCATACGTACCCAGCTGCCAATATAAAAACTGGCGGGCTTTTCCACATCGGGGTTGGCGATCAGTTGTATGGCTCCGCCAAGCAATGTTTCGGTGGTGCCTCCCTGCATGGAATGCAGGGCGCTCAGATGCAGCGTGCTGTTGGAACTGATAGGAAAATATCCCCCTGCATGCACGGTCGTGCGCGGGTTGAGTATATAATCCGCACCGGTAAAGGATTGTTTCGGCCTGTTGATATGGTACATGCTGATGCCGAAATAAAAATTGTTCCGGTCGTTGGTGCTGCCATTGTACAGCAGGCCTGCATTCACATCAATATAACTGGATTTCAGCGTGGCGTTATTGAATACTTCCGAGGTTACATTGGTAAAACCCAGTGGGGTGAGCTGGTCCTCGAAATTCAGCACACTGGTATTGATGAGCATATTGGCATAGGTAACCTGGAACCCGGCCCCCAGCTGCTGAAAACCTTCTTCATCAAGTCCCTTATGGTAAGCGGTGGAAATGGATGCGTAATTGAATTTGACCGCTCCCGTAGAGCCGTTGCCGGAGCTTCTGTCGCTATAACCCATCAGTCCCACACCCCAGGTATCATTGCTGGCAATCTTATCCTGCAGAATGTGAAAGTCTACCGAAGCGGTAACCGTGGTAAATGCATTATCGATCGCCGGCCACTGGTTACGGTAATTGCCCGAAGCCCTGACCGTTCCGAAAAACTTACCGGTAAGCGCGGGGTTGAGCGTGAGGGGTGATGAATAGAACTGCGAGTAATGGGGGTCCTGGGCCGAAGCATCTTTCAGCAAAACAAACAGACAGCAGGCCAGTAACAACTTTCGCATAAACAATAGGACACCGAATGTAACAAAACGATGCGTTGTAAGATGTGTAACGGGTAAATATTATAGACAAGTTAACGGTCAAAGCTGCTGCCTGGTTGCTTCAGGATTGCATTTTTGTGCCGAAAGCGAGGTCGCCGGCATCTCCCAGGCCGGGAACGATATAGCCTTTTGCGGTGAGCTCATCATCAATATCGCCACACCAGATCCGGATGTCTTTACCGCATTCGCGGCGTACATATTCAATGCCTGTTGTACAGGAGATGGCGGCCACCACATGTATTTCTTTCGGCGAGTTTTCATCTTGCATATACTGGATGGTCTTTACGATGGATGCACCTGTAGCCAGCATGGGATCACTGATGATCACGATACGGTCATCGAGCGCCGGGCAGCTCATATATTCCAGTTTTATTTCGAAGCTGCCATCCCTGTGGTGTTTCCTGTAGGCTGATATGAAAGCATTATCGGCACGGTCAAAATAGTTCAGCATGCCCTGGTGCAGCGGAAGCCCCGCGCGCAGTATGGTGGCCAGTACGGGTTGTGTATCCAGCAGCATGCTTTCATGCGTGCCCAGGGGCGTGGGTACTTCAACGGTTTTATAAGGCAGCAGTTTGCTGATCTCATAAGCAGCCACTTCCCCGATCCGTTCAAGGTTCCTGCGGAAACGCATGCGGTCTCCCTGTATGTTCACATCTCTCAGTTCGGATACCCAGTTGCTGACAAGGCTGTGTTGTTCGCTCAGGTTAACTATCATGGTTTCGAGGGGATTGATTGAGGCCCCAAAACTAAGGTATCATCCGGAAATGGGGCCTGGCACGCGTCTTTACTTTCCATGATAAAATAATCCGTATTTTTCTCGTCAAATCGCCTCCATGAAACACAGGATGATCCTGGCACTGCTTTGCCTCGCAGCAGTCAGCTGCAAAAACAACAGGAAAGAAAAGACCTTCGACACCAAAACCTACGAACAGGTAAAAGAATCACTGGCAGAAAAGGAAAAGAACAATCCTGCCAGGTTCCTGTCTGTAGACAGCCGCGACAGGAAAAACCTGATAGGCCAGACGGTGGTAAAAGGCACCCTTACCAACCATGCCACCGTTTGCTGGTACAGGGATGTGGAACTGCATCTTTCCTTCTTCAGCAAAACAGGCGTTAAGCTCGATGAGGGGCTTGAAACCGTATATGAAAATATCGCCCCCGGCAAATCCGTAAAATTCAAAACCAAATATTTTGCTCCCAAAGGAACGGATAGTGTGGCGGTGCAGGTAATGAAGGCTAAGGGAAGTGTGGACG
>DASVLZ010000059.1:0-3114 GCA_036384615.1 Sediminibacterium sp. | reverse complement strand
GCCATCATTCAGCGCTATAAACTGGTTATTGCGGAATGTACGCACCCAACCCATTACCGTTACTTTTTCACCTTCTTTGCCTGCCGACAGCAGCGCTTTGATCTTCGTCCGTTTGTTAAACATGGTTGCTTGTATTAAAGGAAGCTATATATGCTTCGCCCTTCCCGTTCATGCCTTCTGAGGGCTGCAAAGATAGCCAAACCCCGTTTTAACAGTCCCGCTCACCTAAAATCCGCCAAAAAATTCTTGTTTTCAGGAAAACTGGCTTATCATTGCAGCCGGAAAACAAACTGATTCGGCCTACTCTAAGCTCTCGGTTTATCAGTTTCGCTCTCTTTCCGGATCAAGATTACCAATCATAATACCCGATCTTAATTCAATCAACCTATCCTGGAACAGGATTTTTAATTTTTGACCAAACGTTTTAGTTCCCCCCTAACAGATCCCTTAATTTATGTACGACATTTTGCAATTGAATGACATGCTGCTGCCAGAGTTGCTGGACATAGCAGAGCAACTGAATATTTCCGGCGCCAAGAAACTCGATAAGCAGGGCCTGATCTATAAGATCCTCGATAACCAGGCCGTTCAGGCCAGCGAGGCGAAGGATGATCCCAAGAAAAAGCCCGCACGTACCCGCAAACCTGTAACGCTGAAAACCGGCAATGTTACAGAAGAAGCTGAGGTAATGCAGGAAGCTCCCAAACAGGAAAAACCCGCCCGCAAAACCGCCGCAAAAAAAGGCAGGAACAATACCCCCGCCGCCGAACAGGAAACGCCCGCAACCGAAGCCACAGCCACCACAGAAAGCCCCGACAACAACGGGCAAGAAGCTACAGAAATCAACGCAGAACAGGCAGGCGAACCCAGCCAGGAACCACAGCAACCGCAACGCCAGCACCAGAAAAAAGAACCTTCTTTTAATATCGAATTCGAAGGAGTAATTTCCGGGGAAGGTGTACTGGAAATGATGCCCGATGGCTACGGCTTCCTCCGCTCTTCTGACTACAACTACCTTTCATCACCCGATGATGTATATGTTTCTCCCTCACAGATAAAATTATTCGGACTCAAAACCGGCGATACCGTACAGGGTTCTGTACGCCCGCCGAAAGAAGGTGAAAAATATTTCGCACTGCTGAAAGTGGATGCCATCAACGGCAAACGCCCCGATGAAGTGCGCGACCGCGTTCCGTTTGATTACCTCACACCGCTTTTCCCTTTCGAAAAGCTGAACCTGTTTACCACTTCCAACAATTACAGCACGCGTATCATGGACTTGTTCACGCCCATTGGTAAGGGACAGCGCGGCCTGATCGTGGCGCAGCCGAAAGTGGGTAAGACCATGCTGCTGAAAGAGGTGGCCAATGCCATTGCGGCTAACCACCCCGAATGCTACCTGATGGTGGTGCTGATCGATGAACGCCCTGAAGAGGTAACCGATATGGAGCGCAGCGTAAAAGCCGAGGTGATCGCATCTACATTTGATGAGCCCGCAGAAAAACATGTTAAGGTTTCCACCATCGCCCTGCAGAAAGCCAAAAGGCTGGTGGAGTGCGGACATGATGTGATCATCCTGCTGGATTCCATCACCCGCCTGGCCCGTGCACACAACACCGTGGCGCCGGCATCAGGTAAAGTATTATCGGGTGGTGTGGAAGCCAATGCCATGCAGAAACCCAAACAGTTCTTCGGTGCTGCGCGTAAAATTGAACACGGCGGATCACTGACCATTCTGGCCACCGCCCTGATCGAGACCGGCAGTAAAATGGATGAGGTGATCTTTGAAGAATTCAAAGGTACCGGCAATATGGAACTGCAGCTGGACCGTCGCCTTGCCAACAAACGCATATTCCCCGCCATCGACCTCGTTGGCTCATCCACCCGCCGTGATGACCTGCTGCTGGATAAGGAAGTGCTGCAGCGCATGAACATCCTGCGACTGTTCATCAACGATATGAATACCGAGGAAGCCATGAGCGAACTGCTGAAGCGTATGCGCGGCACAAAAGACAATGAAGAGTTCCTCGCATCTATGAACAGGTAAATGCGTAAGACATAGAAAATAAAAGACCCCGGTGAATTCATTACCGGGGTCTTTTATTTTCTATTGTTACTGCGGTCTATTTAGACAGCAGGTTGGTATTAAATAATTTGAGTATCCGCTTATATTCATCCGTCCAGCTGCTGGGCTCCACGAAGCCGTGGTCTTCCACAGGATAAGCCGCCAGCTCCCAGTTATCTTTTCCCAGTTCTATCAGGCGTTGCTGCAGCCTCACCGCGTCCTGGAAATTCACGTTCACATCCACCATACCATGGCAGATCAGCAGGTGGTTCTTAAGTCCGTTGGCGAAGTTGATGGGTGATGATCTTGCATAAGCAAGGCTGTCGTTATAAGGCTCGTTCAGGATATTGGAAGTATACCCATGGTTATACGCCGCCCAGTCGGTCACAGGCCTCAGCGCCGCGCCGGCCTTGAATACATCGGGAGTGGTAAACAATGCCATCAGCGTAAGGAATCCTCCATAGCTTCCGCCATACAGGCCAATGCGGTTGGGATCGATATTATATTTCTCCACGAGGAATTTGGCGCCATCCACGTGGTCCTGCAGGTCTTTGCCTCCCATCCAGCGATAGATGCCTGTGCGCCAGTCGCGGCCATACCCGCTGCTGGCACGGTAATCAATATCCATCACCGTATATCCCAGGTCGGTCAGCAGGTTGTTGAACATGTATTCACGGAAATAGGAGCTCCACCAGTAGTGTACATTCTGCAGGTATCCCGCGCCATGTACAAAGAAAACAGCAGCGCCATTCTTTTTACCCGCGGCTGGCTCATAAATACGTGCGTACACCGGCTGGCCATCCCGTGCAGGGAAGCTGATCACTTTTGCCTCGCGCCAGGGATATTTCCTGAACTCTTCGCTCATGCCCAGGCTGGTTACCTGTACCGGTTTTTTGCCCGGCACATTTTCCTGTATGTATAATTCCCAGGGTTTGTTGATATAGGAATACCGGTAAGCGATCCATTTTTCCTCCGGCGACATGCTCACTTCATAACCACCGGTCATGGATGTGATCTTTTCTTTTTTGCTGCCATCTGTTTTCATCCGG
>DASVLZ010000058.1:0-3269 GCA_036384615.1 Sediminibacterium sp. | reverse complement strand
GTTTTTCGCCTGTATTTATGCAGAGCAGGATATCGTGCGCATTGGCATCGTCCTGGTCAACATAATGGCTGTCGTTGGTGGCGATTACCGGCACATTGAATTTTTTGGCAAACTTCAGCAGGGTGTTGTTGATGAGTTCCTGCTCTTTGATCTCGTGCCGCTGCAGTTCAATATAATAATCTTCACCGAAGAGGTCGAGCCACCATTTGAATTCCTGCTCGGCTTTTTCTTCCCCATCATGGAGGATGGTCTGCGGCACATAGGCGCCGATGCAGCAGGTGGTGGCTATCAGGCCTTCATGGTATTTTTCGATCAGTTCCTTATCAATACGCGGGTATTTGCTGTACATGCCCTCGATAAAACCGAGGGAAGTAAGTTTAACGAGGTTCTGGTAACCGGTTTTGTTCTTAGCGAGCAATACCTGGTGGTAGCGCTCATCTTTCATATCTTTTGTAAAGGACTTGGCATGCCTGTCGCGTACCACATAAAACTCGCAGCCCACGATGGGTTTTACGCGGGGTTCGAGAATATCTTTCCCGTTGGCATCCTTGCCCACCACTTTGGTATCTTTCCATGCCTGGCTCACAAAATCGAATACGCCGAACATATTACCATGATCGGTGATGGCCAGTGCGGGCATGCCGTCCTTAGCGGCTTTTTTATACAGCGCCCCTATCGAAGCCGCACCATCGAGCAGGGAATACTGGGTGTGGACGTGGAGGTGGGAGAATTGCATGGAAGTCAGAAGGTCAAAGGTGAAAAGTCAAAAGTCAAAAGTCAAAGGCGGTCGTGACCGGGGGGTAAAGTTCGGATTTTCGGGGGGGAAGGGAGCGTCCAATTTTCCACAATTCTCCTTTTCTCTGCTTTTTCTCTTTTTTGGCCTTTGACTTTTGACTTTTCACTTTTGACCTTTGACTTTCACCCCCTCCTCAGGTTATCCACATTTTAATTTTCTGCATGCCAAAACCCTGCAGTTAATCCACATTCCGGTTTTGTAAAGGAGCTGTCCTGTAAATTGCGGAAAGCTACCTTATGAAAGCGCAGGGAATCGTTTTTTTGGGATTGGGGCTGGCGGTATTTACCAGCTGTTCTTCGGTAAGAAAATTATCGGATAAGGACAGCAGGGTAAAGACTACCATGACCAAAAAGCCCAGGAATACCGCTCCGCGGGAATTCCTGGATATGGAAGTAACACCGGGCGGAAAAGTACAGGATGCTTCAGCATCCATTACCTTGAACAAACACAGCAAACGGTCTTCTGTAAGCAAACCCTCCGTAACATATGGCGATGCCTCACTGGCATTGCGCACCGGCTCTTCAGATATTGAAAAAGCCAATATGCTGCAGCTGAAATATGCCGTGGCTATGGATGCTTCCGTGGAACTGCTTACCAACCTTGCATTGCTGCAGGTGATCGATAAATGGTGGGGCGTTAAATACTGTCTTGGAGGAAATTCCGATAGTTGTATCGACTGCTCCCGTTTTACCCAAACGGTATTGCATGATGTGTACCGCCAGGACCTGCCCCGTACCGCGCAGGACCAGTTCAATGCCTGTGATAAGGTGGAACTGGAAGACCTGCGCGAAGGAGACCTTGTTTTCTTTAACACGGGAGGGGGCAGGGATATTTCGCATGTAGGCGTTTACCTGCTCAACAACAAATTCGTACACGCTTCCACCAGCGCCGGCGTTATGATCAGCGATCTCAATGATACCTACTGGCAACCGAGGTACCGCGGGGCGGGGAGGATGAATGCAGGAAGGGAAGTGACGGCAACGAATCATTAATCCTTTCTTCTCGCCCATCTCATAAACACCTCAATCATCTGCCCTGCATCGGGAGTAAGTTTGCCGTAGAGAATGCCTCCGCCCATGATAGCAGTGAAGACGGTAACGCGCAGGAAGATGCCTGTCCAGTTATGCATGTTTCCAAAAGCAAAATGACAGGTGAAATAAGCCGCGAAAGCCAGCAGCACGGCATATAAAGTCTGGATGCGGAATGGCTGCATACCGAATTTCCTGCGGAGAAATTCGTAACGGACCAGGTTAATGAAGGTAACGGACATCAGTTCGGCATAAGCAGAGCCAATAATGCCGAAGCGCTTAATGAGATAATAGGTAACAGGTAACCTGAGTGCCAGCAGGCATACACTGCTGATAAAATCAAAACGCCAGTAAGTGGAAGTGCTGATAACAAGTGAATTTAGACCGGTACCCGCATCCACCACACGCACCACGCAAAGCATGAACAGCACACGCATGGCATCCAGGTATTTTTCCTGGATATTCAGCAGCTTGATGCCGTCATTTACATTCAGCCAGATATTGCCGAAGATAAAGAGGGAAATGAGCAGGAGGTTGATGCTTGACCGGTAGTAGATGCGGTTTATCTCCCGGTAATTCTTTTCCTTCCATGCCTGTGAAATTACGCTGGCGGAAATGGCTATGATGCTGCGCATGGGCACCTGTATCAGGTTAGCGGCATACCTGCCGAAGGTGAAAACTCCTGTAGCAGTTAATCCTATCAGACTGGCGATAAACAGGCTGTCAATAGCTGCGGCAATAGTGGCAATGATGGTTCCGCTCCACACAAGCGCTTGCATGTTGAGCATCTTTTTCCAGTATTTGCGCGTAACCCGGCTTATTTTAAATGAAAAATGCAGGTTGCCTGTTTTGTAGAGGTACAACAGCAATAACAGGAAGATAGCGAGGTACTGGACTGAAAAGAAATAAATGAACTGTGTGAATGTGATGATACGTAAACAGAATAAAACCAGCAGCAATACTGTAATGATGCGCATGCCCGTTTCCTTCAGGAAGTTAGACATGATCGACTTCTGTACCGCCCAACTGTAACTCTCCAGCACAGACCAGAACAGCATACCCGCTGTAAAAGGGAAGAGCCAGTAATAATAATCAAGGATGAGCGGGGAGTTTTTGATAAACTTCCTGATGAAGAACGGTTCCATTATCCATCCTGCGATCCAGATCAGTATTACACCGCTCACGGCTATCACCATCGCCCAGGTAAGCAGGTCGATCTGCTTCTTCGGCAGGTTATCCTTGTAATACGGGTAAAATTTATAGATCACAGGCACGACTCCCATCGCTCCGAAGGCAAACATGATCTGCGCAAAATCAAAGAATATCTGTGTCAGCGCATATTGCCCCAGCGTAAAGTACCCGTTCTTTGTATACAGGTATATGTTAATGAACCCTATCCCGAACCCGATATAGATCAGGATGCTCGAGATGATGGTCTGCTTTCG
>DASVLZ010000057.1:0-4460 GCA_036384615.1 Sediminibacterium sp. | reverse complement strand
GGCCGGAGTGTGTACTGGTATACTTCACCCAGCCCTGTGGTGGCGGGGGCCAGTTCGGGATTGCCTGCCTCGGCGGGTATCTGTTCCCTGGCCATGGTAAGCTGCTCGCTTACCTGCTGTCTTGCCCAGTAAATATCTGTTTCATCATTAAATACAATGGTTACCACAGAGAGGCCGAAGCGGGATATGGAACGCATTTCCCTGATACCGGGAATACGTGTGGATGCCTGCTCTATCGGAAACGTGATCAGCTGCTCCACTTCGGGAGCCGCCAGTGTTGGGGAAACTGTGATGACCTGCACCTGGTTGCTCGTTATATCAGGGAGGGCATCTATGGGTAGTCTGGTAAGGTTGTACACGCCTGCCAACACTAAAGCCAGCGTGAACAAGCCTATTATGAGCTTATTCCTTACGGAAAAGCGTATGATAGCTTGTAACATAAAATGGGTTTACGCCTTAAAGGAAGAGGGGGTCTTTACCGGTCAGGCGTTGCGGGGAGGCTGGAAAATGTCTATCGTGCTGTGTATAGGTTTATTGACCTCATCACAGGAATGAAAAACCGCTTCGGCTATCGTGGGCGGATGAATTTCTATCGATACCGGCTCATGTTCGTACAGCGATGCCATCTGGTTAACATCCACGAAGCGGAACGGCAGTTGTATGTCCTGCAGGAAATCATCCCCCTGGGGTACCTGTTCTATATAATGGATGCGGATGAACCTGGCGATGGTCATGTTGGGATCCGCCTTCTTGTGTTTCTGGTAATGTTTTACCAGGTAAGGAATACGCAGTAACTGGTGCCCTTCGCCATAGGCAAGCACATAGATGGACAGCAGTAGTATGCAGACGAATTTTCTCAACGAGGCTAAAATACAAAGATTTCCCAGAAAGCAAAAAGCCGGGCGAACCCGGCTATTTTGCTCAGTAAACGATGCTGCACTCTACTTTTTCCCGGTTTCCTCGTTCCTGAATATTACGATCCCGTCGAATACGTCTACCAGAACGGTCTTGCTCCTGTCAATATCCCCTGCCAGTATCTTTTTACTCAGTTCGTTCACGATCTGTTTCTGTATAAGTCTTTTCAGCGGCCTTGCGCCAAACTGGGGATCATATCCCTGTTCGGCCAGGAATTCAAGTAAGTAATCGCTGAACTCGAGGTGAATGCCATTGGCTTCCACCAGTTTCTTCAATCCGTCCAACTGTATTTTTACGATGCCCATGATCTGTTTTTTCATTAGCGGGTGGAACATGATGATCTCGTCTACCCTGTTCAGGAATTCGGGGCGTATGGTCTTGCGGAGCAGCTCCATCACTTCTGTTTTTGCACGTTCCGTTACCTCATCCACATTGTTTTCCTGCACATTTTCAAATGCATCCTGTATCAGGTGGCTGCCTATATTGCTGGTCATGATGATGATGGTATTCTTGAAATTCACCACGCGTCCTTTGTTATCGGTAAGGCGGCCATCATCCAGCACCTGCAGCAGCACATTCCATACATCGGGGTGTGCTTTCTCAATTTCATCCAGCAGTACCACGCTATAGGGTTTCCTTCTCACAGCTTCTGTAAGTTGTCCGCCCTCATCGTAGCCCACATATCCCGGAGGGGCGCCTACCAGTCTTGATACGGTATGTTTTTCCTGGTATTCGCTCATGTCGATACGGGTCATCATGCTTTCATCATCAAACAGGTATTCGGCCAGGGCTTTGGCCAGTTCTGTTTTACCCACACCCGTAGTACCGAGGAAGATGAACGATCCTATCGGTTTTTTCGGGTCCTGCAGGCCGGCACGGCTTCTGCGTATGGCATCGGCTACCGCGGTAATGGCTTCATCCTGGCCCACCACGCGGCTATGCAGTTCTTCTTCGAGGTTCAGCAGTTTTTCACGCTCGCTCTGCAGCATCCTTGTCACGGGTATGCCGGTAGCCTTTGCCACGTTCTCAGCAATATCTTCCGCATCCACTTCTTCTTTCAGCAAACGTTTGTCGGCAGATGCTTCCAGTTGTTTGGTAAGGTCTGCTATCGTGGCTTCCTGTTCCTGCACTTTACCGTAGCGTATCTCAGCCACTTTTCCGTAATCACCGTTGCGCTCCGCCTGCTCGGCCTGCAGTTTCAGGTCTTCGATGGTGGCTTTTGCGTTCTGCACTTTTTCCACGAGTTCTTTTTCCTGCTGCCATTTTGCTTTCAGCGTATCACGCTCTACAGACAGGTTGCTGATGGTAATATTCAGTTCTTTCAGCTTGTCTTTATCGTTCTCGCGTTTGATGGCTTCCCTTTCGATCTCAAGCTGGCGTATCTGTCTGTCGAGCCTGTCCAGTTCTTCCGGCATGGAGTTCATTTCCAGGCGGAGTTTGGCAGCGCTTTCGTCTATCAGGTCAATGGCTTTATCGGGCAGGAACCTGTCTGTCATATACCGGGTAGACAATTCCACCGCGGCAATGATGGCTTCATCCTTGATACGCACATGGTGGTGCGTTTCATACCTGTCTTTGAGGCCGCGGAGAATGGATATGGCGTCTTCCATAGTGGGCTCATCGATCATCACTTTCTGGAAACGCCTTTCCAGCGCCTTATCCTTTTCAAAATATTTCTGGTATTCGTTGAGTGTGGTGGCACCTATTGCCCTGAGTTCTCCGCGGGCGAGGGCAGGCTTCAGTATGTTGGCAGCATCCATAGCGCCTTCACCACCGCCGGCACCTACCAGGGTATGTATCTCGTCTATAAAGAGAATGATCTCACCCTCACTTTCGCTCACTTCCTTTACAACACTTTTCAGCCTCTCTTCAAATTCGCCTTTGTATTTGGCGCCGGCTATCAGCAGGCCCATATCCAGTGCATAAATGGTTTTGGAGCGGAGGTTATCAGGCACATCGCCGTTCACGATACGCATGGCAAGCCCTTCCACGATGGCTGTTTTACCCACACCCGGTTCGCCCACCAGTATGGGATTGTTCTTGGAACGGCGGGTAAGTATATGAAGGGTTCTCCTGATCTCTTCATCGCGGCCTATCACGGGATCCAGTTTACCCTGTGTGGCCAGCTCATTCAGGTTCTTGGCATATTTGCCCAGTGCCTGCATCTGGGTTTCCTGTGTTTGGGAAGTAATGGTATTTCCTTTTCGAAGGTCCTTGATGGCAGTGACCAGTCCTTTCTCGGTAAGGCCTGCGGCTTTCAGCGTTTTGGCCGTATCATCATTTACCTGCAGCAGCCCGAGCATCAAATGTTCGGGGCTTACAAATTCATCCTTGAATTCTTTCAGCGCGGCATTGGCTTTGAGGAATACGCTGTTGAGGTCGCGGCTGATGTTTTGCGCCGGCTCGCCGCCCTGTACTTTGGGCAGCTTAGCAATGCTCTCATCCATCCTGGATTCCACAAATGCGATATTTACATTGTTCCTTTTCAGGAGAAATTCCAGAGGGCTGTCCTTATCGGCCAGCAATGCTTTCAGAAGGTGATTGGTTTCTATATTCGGGTTACCACTGTTGTAGGCCAGTTGCTGGGCTACCTGGATGGTTTCCTGTGCTTTGATTGTATAATTGTTAACGTTCATAGTCTTTGGGATTGTAATAAACTCCTTATTTTTCCGTAAGAAGTCAAGTCATATACACAAAAACCGTTCTTCGGCATACTATGATACAAAAAACTGAAATTCTGTCTGCATCAACCCTTCTTACCTGTATGAAAGTCAGTCTGGTTGCGATTTTTATGCTATTCTTTCAGCCTGTTGATGCACAGAATCGTTTTTCGGCGCTCGACAGCAAAATGGAAGCGGCCAAAAAAGAGCTGGATGGCAATGCCATGCTGGTGATCAGCAAGGATGGTAAGATCATTTACCAGAAAGCCATCGGGGAATATAACCTGAAAACACAGGCACCCATCGGGCATGCCAGCAAATGGCTTACGGCCGCCCTCGTAATGTCGTTTGTAGACCAGGGGAAACTGTCATTGGGCGATAAGATCAGCCAATACCTACCCTATTACACAAAATATTCAAAGGGATATATCACCATCCGTGATTGCCTGGGCGATCTCACTGGTATTGAGTCGGAAACAGGCCGCAGCCTGCTACGGCCAAATAAAGGATCACTGGAAGAAATGGCTTTGGAGTATGCATCCAAAAAAGAAATCGTTTCCAACCCCGGTCTTGAATTCCGGTACAGCAATACGGGGATGAATATTGTGGGAAGGATACTGGAAATAGTGGGCAAGAGAGGTTTTGAGCAGCTGATGCAGGAAAGGATCACCAGGCCGCTGGCCATGCGCAACACCAGTTTCGCCAGCCTCGAAGGCGCCAACCCCGCCGGCGGAGGAATATCTTCTCCTAATGATTATACCAATTTCCTGACCATGCTGCTGAACAAGGGCATGTTTAACGGGAAACGTATTCTCAGCGAAAAAGCTGTGGAAGACATGCAGACCGCTGTAACTACTTCTTCCATGATCAAATACAGTCCCGATA
>DASVLZ010000056.1:0-12395 GCA_036384615.1 Sediminibacterium sp. | reverse complement strand
TGTTCGTATTCAAAACGGTAGCGCTGCATACTGCTGCTGTCTTCCGTACTGCCGAAAACATCCACACCTGTCAGGTTCAGCTTGGCATTGAAATAGGCGTGCTTCAGCCTGAAGGACCGGTAAGTACCTGCATCGGCGCTGACCACCGAAATACTTTCCAGCGGGTAGAGCGAACTATCCCTGAAGAACAGATCCCTGCGTGGTTCATTTCCCTGGAAAAAATTGATGTACGTATTTTTATAGCTGATGGAAGACAGCTGTTTGGCATCTGTAATGCGGTCATCACTGCTGTAGGATTCAGACCAGCTTTGCTGATCACCGCCGTTTACATTACCATCCGAAGTATTGATCGTATATGTATTGCCATATACAGGCAGTTGGTGGTAATCATAGGAATTGTATGCATAGTTGATCGTATCAGCTTTATCAGCACTCACGATCCTTGTAAGATACCATGCCGATGCATGGTCGGGAACGTACGGTGTATTGACCAGCTGATGATGATGCGTTGTTTCAGGCTCCCCGAAATAATACGTATCGCCACTGGTAGAAGTAATGGTAAAGCCGATATATACATTACCATCAATACGAATATCCTGGTAAGGAAATGTATATGCCTTCCCCTTGATCAGAATAAATTTTCCGCTTAACCCGTTACAGTTGAAAACAAAAATATCCGGCTCCCCATCGGCCATGCCATCAGCCATAAGTTTCAGCTTTTCCTGTTTATTGTAAAGCATCACATCCATACTGGCATAATCATCATAATCATTGCCCGTAACATGAAAATCTTCATGGTCAACACGTCCTTTGATCATCCGCGTGATCACTCCGCCGCCCTGAACATTCCATCCCAGCCCTGCAGAGCTGGCTACTTCGGCGGGTTTGAACCCGTTGTAATGATAGCTGAGCGATATGGGCAGCTTCAGGCTCTTGCCTTTGATCTCGAATATGGGGATGGATATTTCCGGAAGCCCGGTATACAGGCTAACAGGCAGTGCCGTATAATTGGCCATCGCCGTTGCCTCCGGCGAATGCGGCAGCATATTGTTCAGGTGCTTTGTATTAACAGATGCAGACTGGCTGTATGCAACCCCGTGCAACAGGAACAACATCATGAACGATGAAAGTAAAACCCGGTTTCTCATACTGACTATATTTATTAAAACATGTATCCTATTCTGAATTTCAACGGCTGCGTCTTCGGCACCTGGCCATAGCTGAGGAAATCCCACAGCAACTGCAGGTTACCATTGCGTTTGCCGATATGGTATTTTTTAGTGATCCCTATCAGGCCGCTTTTCTGCCAGGCATCCAGGTGCTGCAATGCTTCCATACCCCTGAATGCATGCTGGTAGTTATATTCATAACCACCGCTTACCCAGATGCTGCCTTTTATTTTCATATCCAGGTAACTCCTCAGCGAAATGCCCTGGCCGGAGATCTGTATATGACTGATGTCTTTCCCCCAGCCTATCTTATAGCTGCCACCTATGCCCAGCACACTTTTATCATTGAGCTTATAGCCCATGGTAAGCGCGAGGTCGCTGGTAACCGGCAGCAGGCCGTTGGGGCGTTGCGACTGGATATTCATACCGTACTCCATGCGCTTCCAGAAAGGTTTTGTGCGCTGGTGATTGGGTTTGAAGCCGGGCATCTGCAGGTCATCGCTGCTGCCGCCTATGCGGTTCAGTTTATCCTTGAGGGCATTCAGTTGCGCCTGTGCCTGCGATAATTGCTGCTGCACATAGCCCTGCGCACCGGCGGCACCGCCCGGTGCCGCCGCCAGTTGGCTGCCTATAAGCTGCTGCACATTGTTACGGGTCTGCAAACCCTGTAAGGCCTGTGCAGCATTATTACCTGCAGGCACCGGGAATAGCTGTGATAACAGGCTGTTCCTGCTGAAAAATGTATTGAATTGAGAAGAGTTTCTTGCCAGCATAAGTATTTTCTCAGCGGCTTTGTCCGGGTCGCCCAGCGCCTGCTTATATTCTAGCCATTGCTGGCGGCAGTAGTACGCCTGTTTGCGGATAGCGGTAAGTTCTTTTATCATGCCCGATGCAGACAGGCGGTTCTCCAGTTCCTGTTCGCGCTGTTTGATGAACTGCATTACGCCGGTGGCATTACCAAACCGGTTCTGCAGGACAGATAACTCCGTGGAAAGGGCTTCGCCCTGGTTCAGGAAACGCAGGGTGGTTTGCAGGCTGTCTGCAACAGGCAGGTAAGCCGCGAGCCCCGCACTACCAGTAGTGCCGGCCTGCTGAAGAGAAGAAAACAGTTTGCGGTAAGCAGCTTCCATCGAAGCCGTATCGGAATTTCCTGTGCGTGCAAGGAGGCTGCGTTCCAAACGCTGCATCCTGCTCAGTGCCTTCTCCGAAGAGCGGGTAATGGACGACCCGAGGCGGTGATAGGAACGCTCCAGTTTACGGAGTGTTTTCCCGGGGATCACGGGCTGGATATCGGATGTATCTGCTCCGGCGTTTTGCCGGATACCGGTATGTCCATATGCCATACCTGCCACCAGCAAAACGGGCAGCAGCAAGTATTTTCTCACGGCATTCGTTTTGGGAAAACAAATATTGATAGATAGGGCTGGTGAAAAAAACGGAATTTACCCCGTTGTTTTTCACGGAAATAATACGTAGAAATACGCAATCACATAGCGTATTTCTACGTAGTTGTATTGCGTAGTTTTACGTAGTAATACTGCGTTATTTTACAGGTAAGCCAGAGTAAATTATTGAGTAAAAACCGGTTGGATGAAATTTTGGGAACGAGTAAAACATATATAAAAAAACCCATATGCCGTCCCTGTCTAAGCCCTACCTAAGCGCTTCCTCAGCCCTTCTTAAGCCCTTCTTTAGTCGAACCTAAGCCGAAGGATCCCGAAGCTAAGCCGTAGAATGCCGAACCTAAGCCGAAGGATCACAAACAGGGAGAAATATATGTTGCGGAAGAAAATGGATATCACATTACCACCAGGTAGCCGATACACTGGCAAAACACTCCTGCCAGCAGCCCGGCATATACTTCTTTCTGCGAATGATCGCTCACAATCAAACGGCTGGTGCACACGAGGCCGGTAAGTAAGGTAGTTACACTGATGGGTATGCCCAGTGGCGCATGGTAATGCATGGCAAAAAGAATGATGGCCGCTAAAGCCCCGCCCGCTCCCATGCCGTGCAGGCTGATCTTGAAATAATTATTGAGGATAAGCCCCACCACCGTACACAGGAATATACCCAGGAAAAAGAACTTCAATACCACGGGCTGGTCTGTAAAGTTGCGGCTCAGGTAATACATCCACCAGTAAAAGAACATGGTGATCACATACGGCACGATCCTTTCTTTCTGTGTACGCAGGAAAATACTCTTGCTGAATTTCAGCCGCCAGAGCAGGAACACCGCAAATGCGGGAAAGAATGCCGTCATCCAGAATACCCCGAACAGCCGCATCTTCAACTGCCATTCCGTAATACCCGGGAATTCGTATGGGAACTCCTTCACAAGAAAAAGGAATATATACCCCGGCACAAACAGCGGATGCAATACATACGAAACCACCTTCGCCCCCAACCGCAATACCCCCGCATGATGCAACTTTTCTGCCTGTTGTTCCATGGGGCAATGTTAGGGGAAAAATTGCAGATTGCAGATGGCAGATGGCAGATTGGGTTTAAGGATTATCTATCGAACCAAAAAAATCTGCCATCTGCAATTTGCAATCTCCCTTATCTCTTCCTCCTCTTAATAAAATAAATCACCGTATTATGCTCCAGGTCGCTTGCCACATTCACTTCGGTGCGGCGGTTTTCGCTGTCGGTGATGACCATGAGGGCGGAATTGGGAGGCGTGAGGCCCAGGTTCTCCGCGAAGAAGATCATTTCGTTCTTTGCAGGATCGCTGCTGAGTTTTACATAAAAACTTACGGGTTTACTGGTCTGCAACACCTGCCGGTAAGCCACCAGTTGTTTGTTGAAAATAACCGATACGGAATCACTGTCATACACCCCATTGTCGTACAGGTCAACCCTTACAGAATCAGAAGTGGAATATACATACACAGGCTTGCGCGGAACGCGCTGGGTCATCTGCGCTATGATGTTGCTCTTCACACGCGGGGTAAAATCCAGCATGCTGTTAATATTCAGTATGGCCGGGGGAGATACTACCGCACGGTTCTGTGCGGGGCTACCGGTAATATTTTGTGCAACTTTTCTGTCTTTCCCCGGGTCAGCCTGATCTTTTGCTGCAACCGGCTTGCCGCCTGCGGGAGTTGCGGTTACTTTTTTGTAAGACGATGTTACGCTACTCTTATCTGCTAATGAAGAAGGGTTGCGTGAAGTGGTTCTGGCGGCGGGTTTCGCTGTGGTTTTCTTTGTTTCTTTTACGGGCTTCATCGCATCACCGGCCTTATCTTCTTTATTCAGCATAGCCAGTAATGAATGATCATCCGAACTATTATTTGTCTGTTTCGGTGCTGTATTCTTTGCCGGTATATGAGCTGCCGGTTCAGCGCTGCTACGCACCACCCTGAACAATGGGTTATCTGTTGCAGTACCCAGGTCCAGCTCATTACCCATAGGACGCCATTTCGGATTCTTTTCGCGGGTCACGATCAGGTCGGTGCGCCGGTTTACCAGCTGCGCTTCCCTGTCAAAAGCTGCTCCCGGCGTACAGGGCAATACAAAATGTTTCTGGCTGAAGAAATCCGTATTGATACGTGCCGCGCTGATGCCTTTTGCTACCAGGTACGCTTTTACCGAAGCGGAACGGGCTTTGGCTACACGTATATTACCCGCCACCGTACCATTGCAATCAGTAAACGATGCCACCACTATATTCAATTCCGGGTCTGCCTGCATGCGTTTTATCACATCGGCCAGCTGCTTCCTGTCTGCATTCCTGATCTTTACGCTGGCATAATCATAATGCACATAGTTCCTCGCCAGTGTAATGGCATTGAGTGAATCGAGCAGCCGCCGGTTCTTTGCATGTTCGGAGATGCTATCAGCAGGCGGCGGTATAGTTACCGGCCGCGGGGTTTCCGCCTTCACCGTTTTTATTTCTGCGCGGGTGGCATCCATAAATTTCACCGGCACCGCTTTGAATATTTCGAGGCAGCAGGACGAAGCCCTGTCCGAACTCAGGTAAGCTGTTTGTGTATTGCGTTCCCTGCGGTAATACTGGTCATCACGTACAGAGTTGAGTGGTGCGCCCGGGTTAGTGATCTGTTTCCACTGGTTGCCAGACGGCTCCCCTTCCGCACTGTAAATATCCAGTCCGCCCATCCCCACACGCCCATCGGAACTGAAGTACAGCTGCGCCGCATCTGCATCATAAAAAGGAGTTACTTCTTCTCCTGCAGTATTGATATCATTCAGATGAATAGCTTTACCCGATGCATTCCTTCCGTTCATGCGCACCATCCATATATCAAACCTGCCTGCGCCGCCCGGCCGGTCTGATGCAAAGAAAAGGTACCGGCTGTCGCGCGTAATATATGGCTGCTTGGAATGGTATCCCGGCACATTCACTTCCTTATCCATATCCACCGGCGGGTGCCAGGGAGAATCCACTGCATTCCTTGTCATATAATAAATATGATAAGGCGTGCCCGCACCTGTTTTTTCATTTGTTTTCCAGCCGGTAAAATACATGGTAAGCCCATCAGCCGAGAGAGAAGGCGTGGCCACATTCAGCTCTCCGGGTATCATGACCGGCTTGGGTGCCGTCGCGTTATTCAGGTTGCCGGCGTATAGCCTGATGGGATATGTTTTCTCTCCTTTCTTATCCAGCTCATGCCTCGATGTGGTGAACCAGAACAGGCTGTCATTGATCTTTTCCAATGCAAAATCAGAACCATCCACCGGGCTGGTCGCCTTCAGCCTGGTAACTTCTTCCTTCTGCTTTGCCGATCTGCTTTCCATGATAAAGGCGGCAGATGCAATGCCCTCTTTTGCTTTCACTGCATTCGCATCTTTTGTACGGTTGCCCTTCAGATAAGTATTGAATGCTGCAGTGGCTTTTTCGGGTTCATTGCCTGCAATGAGACTATAGCCATACCATAGTTGCGCAATGGGATGGCGTGTATCGCCCGAAGCGAGATAACGTTCATATTGCTGTAATGCTTCTTCAGGCCGGTTGTACAGGCGGTACGATTCTGCCAGTTTGAATACCAGTTCCTGTTTCCTGTTTGCCTGCGGGCGCTCCGTTCTGCCGGTTTTTCCCGCGAGGAAGGGATACATCCTGGCCGTATTGCCTAAAGATGTGAGGGGACTATCATACAATATGGCAGCATACAGCCTGGAGGCGCTGTAATAATCTTTGCGCGCAAATGCATCATCAGCTGCCTTCTCCATTCTTTTCGCGGTTTGCGACAGGGCAACAGATGGCATCATTACTACCACGCAGCAACAGCCTGCACAGGCCTGCAACCATTTTTTTACAATCTGGGGCATATGAATTTGGTATCGGGTATTTTCCTGGGTTTGGTAAAACTGATCGACAGTTCATAACCGCCGTTTACAGACGAAACGGTTTTCATCTGCGATATGTTGACATCATAACTGAACCCGATCATCAGCCCGTTCATATACAGGCCTATATTGGGTGCGATGGCATCCTTGTGCCGGTACATGGCGCCTGCCACCAGGTCCCTGCTGCCGTCTATCCGTATGTTCATTGATAAGCCCGCTGCCAGTTCATAGGCGCTGGCCTGCGCGGTATACAGCAGGTTCGGCATCAGGTCAAAACGGTCATTCATCTTCAGGCGCAAGCCGCCATGAACAGAGTACCGCGCGGGTATCCGGTTGCTTTCCCCGTTATTGATGAACCGGTTATCCGGCTCGGATGGATGGTACAGGCTTACGCCGATAAAAGGATTTATATTTTTATTGGGGTTGCCATCAAAATACAAAAGGCCTACGCTGCCATCGAAAGAAACAGCAGACCCGGCGGCAAGGTTTTCATTGGATGGCATCGATGGATCAAAACCCATCATGGGATTGAACTGGCTGCCGAATTGCAGCTTGGAAATATCCAGCCGCCTGTTAAGCAGGCCCGCCTGGAATCCCGCGCTTAATATTTTGTATTCAGATAAATGCACCTGGTAAGAAAGCGATACATAACCCGTATTATACCGGTAACTGCCATCGCCCGTGCGCTGGCTGAACACGGTAATGCCCAGGCCAAAATTCTTCGGCAGCGCCACATCTGCCGAGAGCGCCTGTGAAGTCATGGCTGCCACGGAAGACGGCCATTGTTTGCGGTAGTTGCCGCTCACACGCCAGCTGCCGTCTATCGCGCCGGTAAAAGCCGGGTTGAGCCAGAGCGGGTATGCATAGTATTGCGTAAAATGCGCATCTACCTGTGCATGCAGGCTGCCCGCCGCGCAGAGCAGGCAACTGAAAAAAAATATGATCTGTTTACGCATGCTGTATCTGTTTTATCCTGTTACCTGATCAGGCTAAAGGTTCCCGTTTTTGTTACACGCTGCCCGTTCTGCATGATCGCTTCCAGTGCATAGGTATAGCTGCCTGCAGGCGCGGGTTTGTCCTTGTATGTACCATCCCATCCTGCTGTCTTCTCTGTTGTTATAAATACCTGGCTGCCCCACTGGTTATATATCATCAGCCTTAATGAAGCAATAGCAGTGGCGTATACCATGAACGCATCGTTATTGCCATCGCCATTAGGTGTAAAGGCATTGGGTATATAGATGCCGTTGCCGAGGGGATTAGGTGTGATCACAGTAAGCTGGCTGGAATCACTGGTCTCGCAGGCAAACCTGCCATCGGCAATCACGATGAGCGTGGCAGGCTGGTTGGGGCCAAGGTTGTCCACCACTTTCACCCTGCTCTGTGCAACAGGCACCTGCGCATAACTGGCGCCCGCATCGGCACTTACCCGGTACATGATGGCGCCGGGTATAATATCCCAGCTGAACTTTACATCAGGCACACCCACGGCATCTGCATGTATCACCGGTTTGGGAAGCTTCGTGCGCAACACGATTTTTGTAGTAGCGCTTTTTGCCGTGCACACAGCAGGCGTACCCGTTGCATTGATGATATAGTCTGTATTCTTTGTAATGTTTTGTGTAACCCATGCACTGCCTTTGTACACAGCAACAGCATTGCCGGGCAGGTACCATGCATACTCGATACCCGGCTGGGGAGATACGATATACAATGAATCGGATTCACCGGTGCACACGGAATCTTTCTGGTTGCGCACTGTAAAATCAGATATGGGTATTGCCAGTCTTACAATGCTGCTGTCCTGTACCGTACAGCCGCCGGTGATTACCGCTACTGTATAGGTTCCGCTCTTCACTGCATGAATGGTGCGTGATGTTTCGCCGGTGCTCCACTGGTAAGCTCCGAAACCGGCGCCTGCATCCAGCAATGCGCTGTCGCCGCATACATCTTTATTCCTTTGAATGGCCGTGGTCATATCCGGAATGGTGATGGTAACCGTATCGTTGCAGGACCTGCCGGAAGCGATCCTGTTTACGGTATAGGTGGTGGTTACAGTCGGTTTTACCTGTATGGATGCAGATGTTTCACCTGTTGACCATTCATAGGACTGTTGCGTAACCGGTATTACAGATGAGTCGGGATAATAAGCCCATATGCCATCATACCTTGCCCAGATGATCCTCTTTCCCGCAGGGTCATAATAAGCCCTTCCATTGTTGCCGTAGCCTTCCGCTGCAGGAGGTTGTGAGCCTTCGCCTGTAAAAGCAACAAAGCCTGCATCTTTTCCCTGCCTGAAACGAAAAGTTTTGTTCGTATTAGAAAGCGATGCATTCTTCACCGCATCATCTGTTGGCTGAAATCCCCCGAAAAGAAAAAAACGGGAAGAGTCATAATCATACGCCACCGCCCCTTCGTATTGTATAGAACTGTTGTTGACCGGAAGTATGTTCCTGAAGCGGTAAGTGGCCAGGTCCAGCTCCCATAAGTCGCGCAGCCAGCAGTACATACCGCTTGCCGTAGCCCAGGGGCTTCCGAGCAGGCAGGTGCCGGTGAGTTCATCACCTGTATAATTTCCCTGCCCCGAAAAAACATAGAGCCTGCTTCCGTCTGCACTGGCGCCGATAATGTTTCCGCCTTTCGGCACGGTATCAACTGCCAGGTCGGGCCGCTTCTGCTGCCAGGCCGTGCCATCGTGTTCATATATCCAGCCCTTTGTTTTATTGAAGCCATAGCCTCCGTATAACCCGGGTTGTTGGGTGCGTGCATTCCAGTAAACGGATGCGCCGAATGCATCCCTGTCGGTACTGCCTGCGCCTGCAGATACCCAGCTACCGCCTGCTGCCGGTAAAGCAAAAATTTCATCGCGCCCCGATTTCCATAGCAGCAGCCTGTCATTCACCGGGTCATATACAAACTCGGTATAATCACCGGGCCAGTTGGTGGCCGGAACCATGGCTACCGTGTTGTTCTTCAGATCGAACCTGGTGATCTTCTGGTGGTTGATGGAGTAGAGGTATTGGCGGCCCTTATCGAACCCGAATGGCTGCACATGAAACAGCAATGAATCGATGGCGCTGCGTGTTACCAGCAGCTTCCATACGCCGGGCAAAAGGGAATCGGGAGGCGGGGGAGGAAGCAGGTCGAGTGTGAGTGGTGTGCCTGCACAAACAATGGTATCGCCGGTACGTATAAAAGGCGCGCACCCTGTCTGGCTGTACAGCTGCCGGCAACAGCAGAGTGCAGCCAGCAACAGCAACCTGTAAAGCAGCAGTCCGTTTTTTTTCACAACGCTTTTCACTTAGGATATCAGAACAAGTTTTCCGCAACAGGTATTGCCTGTGCAGAGCGGAAACAAGATAGCCAATAAAAGCAGTCGAATTTTATGGAAACGGCAGATAAATACCGGCTTTACAGTGTATTACAACAGTTATGGGTTATCACTACAACTCCTTGCGTAATCTTGCTACAGGCACGTTCAGTTGTTCGCGGTATTTGGCTACGGTACGGCGGGCAATATTGTATCCTTTTTCCTGGAGCATATCCGTAAGCACTTCATCGCTCAGGGGTTTGCGTTTGTCTTCAGCCTCAATCAGGTCGCTCAGTATTTTTTTCACTTCGCGTGTGCTCACTTCTTCGCCGCTGTCTGTGCTCAATCATTCGCTGAAGAAGAATTTGAGGCGGTAGGTGCCGAACTCTGTCTGCACAAATTTGCTGTTGGCCACCCTGCTCACGGTAGAAATATCGAGCCCGGTGATCTCTGCAATATCTTTCAGGATCATGGGCCGCATGGTGGTTTCATCGCCTGTGAGGAAAAACTCTCTCTGGTGCTGCATGATGGCACTCATCGTACCGATCAGTGTTTCCTGCCGCTGCTTGATCATATCGATAAACCATTTGGCCGAATCGATCTTTTGTTTGATGAACAGCACCGCTTCTTTCTGCCGCTTGTCTTTTTTACTTCCTTTTTCATAATCCTTCAGCATATCGCGGTAACCTTCGCTGATGCGCAGGTCGGGTGCATTCTTGGCATTCAGGGTAAGCTCCAGCTTGCCGTTATTGTTGATCACGAAAAAATCCGGTACTATATAACTTTCGGCCTTGTTGATCTCTCCTATATGGCCCCCGGGCTTGGGGTTGAGTTTGATGATCTGGCTGATCACTTCTTTCAGCTGCTCATCAGTAAGGTTCAGGCTGCGCTGTATTTTTTCGTAGTGCTTCTTGGTGAACTCATCAAAGTACCTGGTGAGTACCTGTATGGCCAGTTCCACGCTTTTGCCTTCGCTGAGTTTGCGTCTTAGCTGCAGCAGCAGGCATTCCTGCAGGTCGCGGGCGCAGATACCGGGAGGATCGAACTGCTGTATCTGCGCTACCAGCGCTTCAATCTCGCTCTCTTCCACGGAAAGACCCTGCCTGAAAGCCAGGTCGTCTGCGATGGAAGAAAGTTCCCTGCGCAGGTAACCATCATCATCCAGGCTGCCAACGATCTGTTCGGCAATCTTCAGGTTGCGGTCATCAAGGTCGAGCATGCCGAGCTGGTTCAGCAGCAGTTCATGAAAGCTGGTTTCTACACGGATGGGTATTACTTTCTGATCATCGATCTCCGGGTAATTATCATCCTTCATTTTGTAATCAGCTATCTCGCCATCATCATCCACCACGTATTCGCTGATGTCTACATTATCATAATCGTCCGCGCTGCCATCGGGTTCCCTTTCATCATCATGGCTGTTGTCGAATTCATCATGCATCTCATCACCGAATTCATCTTCATGGCCTTCTTCATCCATTTCGAGGGCAGGATTTTCCTCGAGCTCTTCTTTGATACGCTCTTCAAGATTGGCCGTAGGTACCTGCAACAGTTTCATTAACTGAATCTGCTGGGGCGACAGCTTCTGCAATAATTTTTGCTGTAATGACTGGTTCAGTGACATAATAACCGGGGGTATGGCCATCGCAAAAAAACCATACCACTATTCCTTTTAAACGATTTGTATTACGTTGCAAATTTACATACAAACGCCGCAGCATGGCGGCGAAAGGAATTTGTTTGTTTGTGAATTTATTGCTAATTGCATTTATTGCTAACCACTCTTCATTGCGGCATTAATCCCTTGGTCCCGTAGGGACCGCCGCTTTGTAGCAAATCAATACGCGTGATTTTTTCATTGCCCCGGTAGGGGCAACCCTTGCCTCAAATGAATCCGGCTACCGAAATGGCCGATGGGAGCAGCGCCCTACGGGGCTGCCATTACATTTCTGTTTTTCGGAGGGCTACAAAGCGGCGGTCCCTACGGGACCAAGAGATTAAAGGCGGAATGCGGGATGTTGATCAATCAGAAAATGTAAGGGTACGGTTGCTTTCTCAGCAATTCTGTGTACCTGTGCTGCAAATACCTCTGCCTGGTTAACTGTTGCCGATACAAAAGCTTTTTCAGACAGCGGTCAGTGTCACAGGATATATGGTCAGGAGCGGCGGAGAACGGACTGTACTGCAGCAGCGATACGGCGGCCTTTTTCCTTTACCTGTTCTTCTGTCCAGAGCAGGCTGATGGATGTAGAGATGCAGCGGCTCATAACGGCATCGCTTGCTGCAAAAGAAGTATCCTGCAGTTTCTGCAACGCGTTCTTCTGTGCATCGCTGATCGCATGCAGGGTAATCGCCTGTTTCAGGTGATCCCATTTGCGTATATAATGCCAGTTATTGATGAACCAGTAAAAGCTTCCCGCGAGTATTCCCTGTTCCTTCATCTCATCCACTACCGCCTGTGTGGTCTCTGCCGTTGGCAGGAACCAGGAAAGAAATGTATCCAGCTTCCTGATCTGCGCCAGTCCCACCGCAGCATGCAGTTCGCTGATGCGGTAGTTGTACCCGATAAAAGGATGCAGGTCTGCACCCCGGTCAACACCTGCATG
>DASVLZ010000055.1:0-7526 GCA_036384615.1 Sediminibacterium sp. | reverse complement strand
CGGCTCATTGGGTATGGCAGGTGCATCAAAATCGTAATAGGGCACCATATCCTCCGGCATATGCGGATGGTTGAGTATGAACGCAGCTATTTTTTCTGCATGCTGCAGGTAGGCTTTGTTGCCCGTTTCGCGGTAGCACATGGTATAACCGTACAATCCCCAGCTCTGCCCGCGGCTCCAGGATGATGCATCGCTGTATCCCTGGTGCGTGGTCTTCTGCAATACCCTGCCGGTTGCCGTATCATAATCCACTACATGCCAGGAACTGTGATCTTCCCTGAAATGATTTTTCATGGTGGTGTTGGCATGGCTTACGGCTATTTCATAAAATGTTTTGTTACCGCTGAGCTTTGCTGCCTCAAACAACAGCTCCAGGTTCATCATATTGTCTATGATCACAGGGTAGGCCCATTGCCTGCGGTTGTCCCATGATTTGATCACGCCTGTTTTCGGGTTGAACCGGGTACTCAGCGTTTGTGCCGCCTGCAGTATTACTTCCTTATAATGCGCATCCCTGGTAAGCCGGTAACCATTACCGAAGCTGTTGTATACTTTAAAGCCCATATCATGCGTACCGCCATTGGTTTTCTCGCCTTCGATATTGGCTGTATATTTTTCCGCAAGTGTTTTCCATGCGGCATTGCCGGTATATTCATAGAGATACCATAACTCGCCCGGAAAAAACCCGCTGCACCAGTCGCGCGGGCTGATCATCTTCAACGCTCCTTTTTCTATTGTGCGGGGAGATACAAGACCTGGTTTATTCACTGCATCCATTTCTTTCAGCATCACATGCACCTGCTTCCCCGCATCATCCATCACAGATGCAATACTGCTCTCCTGTGCCATTGACGGCATAACCCCATCCGTGTGATCCGTGATCCATATAAGGGGATTCCGCACCGGCAGGTTCCTGATCACTTCTTCCACCTGCGGGTTATGATCCAGCTGCTTCCAGGCATCGAACCATTGCTGGTTGTTATAAGCGGCTGCGCCGAACAGGAGAAAGGGTTGCGCCACCGGCCATTCTTTCCAATACATCACATCTGGTTGCAATGGCCACCGCGTTTTATCGGCAACAAAGGGGTACAGGTATTCCATTCCTTTTTGTATGGACCGACCATCGGGTAATGCAAATTTCCACAGGTTGTCTTCCTTTGTAGAGAGCGACTGGCAAATAGTGGCCATTGCATCCAGGTTAAAGATAGAATAGCCATAGGGTTTTGTGCGTTTCAGCTCCCTCGGAAAACTGCCATCGCTGCTCATCTGTTTTGGCAGTAATACTGTTTTGTACCTGTTGCGGCAGAACTCCATTGTTTTTGTATCGCCTGCGAACTTTGCAAACAATCCCGTTTGCATTACCCAGCAGGTGCCATGGTTGTTCTCTGCATTCATTTCATCTTTTCCGTAAGGATGCGTGGTAAGCCATACGACGTACTGCCTGAACCAGTCTTTTATTTTTTCCAGCAGGTCTTTGTCCATCGCAGCAGATGCTTCCATAGCCATTAACCCTTGTACTACTTCCATCAGCTGTATGGTATCTATAATACCTATACCGCGGCCGGTGAACCTTCCCTTGATGGCCTGTGCATATAACAGGTGCGGGTTCATAAGCGTAGCGGTATCTACAAACCAGGCACGGCAATGTTCCAGCGCTTTGGTTACATATTTTTTATTGCCCGTTATTGTATATGCCGATGCCAGTGCGCCTACTATACGGCTGAAACGGATCATGGCCTGGCGGTGCGCAACAAAATTATCGGGGTTGGTCATGCCATCACGCTGCACATAAGGCCCATCGGGATGTGTACTGTCGGGCCACCAGTAATCTCCTTCGCTGAAGAAATCATGTTTACCTCCTGCGCTGCGCAGCGAGGTGGCTGCGGTTACTGTTACCGGTTCCTGCTGCATGGCCCAGGCTGCTTCTTCCATGATATGCCTGTACAGTACGGCTGCGGCTTTTTTTGCATAGGGAGATACCGGCTCTTCCTTCTGCGGTGTTAAAGAGAGTAAGAACAGGCTTGTGAGAAGCAGCAGGTATTTCATGGATGTATTCTTTAATGTTCTTTGCAGGGAAAATCACAGGTTGAGGAGTTCTGTGGATACGCCATCCACTTTTGCGCTCACTGTATTTTTTCCTTTGCGTGTATTAATACTGATCATAGCGCGGCCATTATACATCTGTACATAACGGGATCCGGCAGATGTGCCGAGGTTATCGAGAAGCTTTCCATCCCCGGCCAAACCAAAGCGTACCCAGTTAACTGCATCCAGGCACTGCACGCCATTGCTGTCGAACAATATTACTTCTACCGTAGCTATGCCATCTTTCTCTCCTGTTTTCTGCAATACCGCCCTGGCAGGTTTGCCCCATTTGCGCGACTCATAGGTAAAGCTGGTGGTATCGCTTACTGTTACACCATTTGCATGGGCCACCACTACAGCAGTATATTTCCCTGCATACAAAGGTGTTTCCCATCGCAGGCCCGCTGCGGGAAAATCCTGGCTGTTTCTTTTTTTCATGCCCAGGCTCTTCCCGTTTACAAACAACTCCGCCTCGCTGCAGTTGGAATATACTTTGATCATCTTGGTTTCACCTTCCGTTCCCCATCGTATGGGCATGGTATGACCGTAAATATGCACCATGGGTTTTTTTGTCCAATAAGATTGGAACACATAGTACGATTCTTTTTTCGTCATATTCCTTTCCAGCAACCCCTTCTGGTTTACATAAGGAACAGGATTGTCGGGGCGTATAGCCGTTGCAAAATCCTTGAATATCCATTGTGCTGTTCCCGTAAGCCAGGGCATGGTTTCCTGTTCTTTCAGGTGCCAGTCGAACAGGTTGCAGATATAGCTCTCACTCCAGTCGCCGTCTTTCGATACCCTTGCTGCGCCGCCATACAGCGATGCATCGCCCGCGCGTTCATCTGCCGCTCCCTGTTTACTGATGCCCTGCAATGATTTATCCGGGTTTTCAGAATGACGGCGTGCATGGCTGTCCCCACCCCATTCAGCGTGCAGGAAGTGATCTGTTTTATCAAACTCTGCTTTGGTTACCTGTTTGTATTCAGTATAAATACCGCGGTACCAGCCAGCCCAGATAGATGGTGAATACACATCCACTACATCCTTACAAAAATCACAGCGGCGGATGGCTGTTTTTCTTGAAGGATCGAGTTTGTGTGATAATGTATTCAGCTCTGTCATGAATTTTCTTATCGCCAGCGTATCAAACACAGGAAAATCGCCGGGCCAGTCGTTCTCATTACCTAATCCCCATATAATCACCGAAGGGCTGTTATAATGCTGCTCTATCATATTGGTGAGCATGCGGTGTGCCTGTTCTTTGTATACCTCGCCACCCAGGCCGCCGCGGCACCAGGGTATTTCTTCCCATGCCAGTATGCCGAGGCTATCACAAAGGTGCAATGCTATGCGTGAGTTCTGGTAATGGCCCAGGCGAATAAAGTTCACGCCCATCTCTTTCATGAGCAGGAACTCCTTCCGTATCATTTCTTCCGTAAGCGCTGCGCCTACCCCGGCGCCGTCTTCATGCCGGTGCGTACCTCTCAGCAGCAGGCGTTTCCCGTTGAGCATGAAGGGTCCTTTTTTTACAAATTCAACATGGCGGAAGCCTGTTGTTGCAGTTTGTGTACAGGTATCCTTTCCATTGCTTACAGTAACAGTCACAGTATACAAAGCCGGGTCTTCCGGCGACCATACATGCGGATTCTGTATAGTGAATTGCGCCAGCGATATATCTTTCTGCAAACCGGAAATTTTTTTACCTGTTTCCTGTATGGTTTTGCCGGAGGGATCGGTTACTGCAATATGTACTGTGGCGGTTGCTGCTTTTGACGGGTTATAGAAACGGGCATTTACTGAAAGCCTGCCCTGCTTTCCCTGCACATCGGTTTCCGGTGTCAGAAAAAGTTTATCAACAGAGAGTGCGGACGTGTACACCAGGTTCACATAACGGTATAAGCCGCCGTAGATGGTAAAGTCCGATAATCCCGATGGTATCATCTGCAGGTCGCGGCTGTTATCGGTGCGAACAGATATGGGTATCTTTCCTTTGAACTGTTTGGTGAAGGCTTCCGTTTTCCGGAATGCGGCTACTGCGTCCGTTATATCTACTGTCCATTCATCATAGCCTCCTGTATGTGATCCCACTTTGGTGGTATATACGTATACATCAGTCTTTTGTCCTGCTCCTTCAAAATGCAATAAGGTTCTTCCGTTGGTATAAGGGTTTTGTACAGTAAGCCTGGTGCGGTACCATGCGGGCCCCTGGTAATAATTTACATCCGGATCTACTGCATCTTCCGCATTTACGCAATGGGGTAAGGTTACATTGGTCCAGAGAGGTACGCTTTCGGGAGCGCCTTTGGCCACGGGGCGCACTGCTTCCCATATACCGCCGAGGTCCTGTTTCAGGAATTGCCAGTCGTGTACCAGCCTGGTCTTCTGCTGCGCAGATAACAGCAATGGCAAAAAAAGACAGGCAGAAAAAAACAGTTTACGCATGGTCTGTTACATTATAGTAAAGTACGGCACCTGTTACCAAAAGTAGCAAGGCGCAAAGCCACAGCTACCTGCAAAGATGGTAATGATCCCTGCATTCCGTGTCATTGCGCCTTACTGGTATGATAGAAACTTATTTTATCTCTACCGGTCTTCTGTAAGCCGTAGAGAAGATATCTACGTCAAACTTATCAGTGATATTATCCTGCAGCTGCACTTCCATTTTGCGGGAACCGCTGGCAGGGTTGTTGAGCAGTTTTATGTAGATGGTATCCATTGCCTGTTTGGCCTGCGGGAAAGTAATGGTGTACGATCCGCCTGTTGGCTGAATGGTGTTGCCATTCTTATCTACAATATTAAAGTCTACCCCAACCGCCGCGGGCGATGTGGCATCGGGTACCACAATGTATTTGGCCACTGCATCGTAGTCGCGTATGAATGTGGAATAGAACTGTACGGGAAATTTGAGCAGTGCAGACTGCGATTTGCTCACACTCACGGCCGAGTTGTTATTCGGTACGAATACTGCGTAATAATGGTGCTCCAGTTCGGGCAGGCCTTTGGGATAATCTTTCTTTTCGCATGATGCCAGTGCTACTACAGCAACCAGTATAGCGATATATGATAATCGTTTCATGAGATTTCTTGTTTTTGGGTTATTGCCAGTTAGGGTTCTGTGTCACTTTACCATTGCTCAGCGTGATCTCATTCAGCGGCACGGGATAGAGATAATCGCGGTTGGCCTGGAAATGCCTGGTAGAGGCGGGCTCTACGATCAGCAGCTTATCCGCATTCAGGTTCAGGCTGTTCTGGTTGGTGCCTACCCATTCCGAAGCAATGAACTTGGCGCCTATGATATCCTTGGGCAGAATGGTCTCTGCTGTTTTCCAGCGGATCAGGTCATCGTAGCGGAAACCTTCCAGTGCCAGCTCTACTGTTCTTTCGCGGCGTATCTCTTCGCGCATATCGAGGCCGTTGGTGGTTACGAATGCGTTGGTGAGCTTGGGTGCAAAACCCACGCGCGTGCGCAGTGCATTGATGGTGCTGTTGAGGTCTGCATCGCTGATGGTACCATTCAGCTCATATTTGGCTTCTGCCAGTGTGAGCAATACTTCCGCGTAGCGGATAAGTATCCTGTCGGTAGTGGCCGCTCCGTTGATCTGCTGGTCAATTTTGCTGAACCCTTTCTTGGGTGCAAAAGCTGTACGTGAACCAAGTGATGTTTTAGGAACCCAGGGTCCCTGGTAAGCTTCATCGCCTGCCTTAAAGTAAGAATAGGCAACACGGGGATCGCGGTTATCGAAAACAGTATTGTAACTGCTTTCATTCGCTTCGGCCACAAAGTAGGTGGAACGTTTTGCCGAAGGTGTGCCATCATTATTCCATGCAGGCAATCCATCGCTGTACAGGTACTGGCGTATCAGGTTGCGTGTGGGCGCCATACGGCCGTTCTCCAGGTCGCGCGAATTGTTGTGGCCCAGCAGCACATTGCTGTTGCTTACCCCGTATATCTTCACAAAAATATTCTCTGTGTTGGAAGCGCCTTCTCCTGTTTGTGTAAACAGGTTGCCGTAATCGCTGTAAAGCGTATGTCCTTCCGCCATAACTGCTGTTGCCGCGGTTATTGCCGCCTGCAGGTGGTTCTGCCAGTTAGCGCCGGTGTTATGGAATTTGGCATAAGTGCCTTCATACAAAGCTACCCTGGCTTTGAGCGCCAGCGCAGAACTGCGTGTTACGCGGCCATACTGCGCCGCGGGCAATGCAGATCTTTTCGGTAGCCATTGCGCGGCAAAATCAAGATCATCATAAATAGCTTGCACCACTTCTTCACGCGGCGTGCGGCCCATGTAGAGATCGGGATCATTCAGTGCGAGTGTTTTCAGCACCAATGGCACATCGCCATACTTTTTTACCAGGCTGGCATAGGCATATGCGCGGAAGAACCTTGCCTCGCCATTGTACCGGTTGCGGATAGCATCGGTTACCTGTGCCCTGCCCGATTTCTCGAGTATATTGTTGGCGGTGAATATTTCATCATACCTGTCGTTCCAGTCGCCGCTGGTATTGGGTATGGAGCGGTTGCCGTTACTGGTCTGGTCGGGGCCTCCGGTATTCATGGCATCATCGCCGCGGTTATCTATCCAGTTAGCATCCAGTTGCTGGTACATGCGGTTGGCTGCATTCTGCAGGTCGCTTTCATTATTCCAGAAATCCGCATCGCTGAATTCCGATTCCGGAAAGCGGTCCAGCTTTTTGCAGGCGCTGAACAGCAGCCCTGCGGTAAGTAAGTATGTAGTTATTTTCTTAAACTGTTTCATGGTTCGTTAGGATTAAAGGGTGATGTTCACACCAAAAGAAACGGTGCGGTAGAAAGGATAAGCTGTAGCGCTTACATCGTTGCCCACTTCAGGATCAAACACGCTCAGCACTTTGGTAGCTTCCCAGAGATCCTGGCCCGATATATATACTTTCAGTTCGCGGAACCATCTTTTCAGATAGGGTACTGTATAGCCGATCTGTATATTCTTCAAACGCAGGTAGGCTCCATCCTGTGTCCATTTATCCGAGGGGCGGAAATTGTGCGCGCTGGTCTGGTACATGCGCGGGAAGAATGCATTGGGGTTATCGGGTGTCCAGTGGTCCATATGTATGGTCCAGGGCATATCTGCCGTACCGAGAATGGGTGAGAGCGTTCCTTCATTGATCAGGAACTTACGTCCCAGCACACCCTGGAAGAATACGGAGAAATCAAACCCTTTCCATGAAACGCTTGCATCCAGTCCGTATGTATACCTCGCATTGGTAGTGCCCAGGTATACCAGGTCGCCTTTGTCGGTGGGTGTACCGCCTCCGGCAGATATTACGCCGTTGCCATCCAGGTCGAGGTATTTGATATCGCCTGCGGCAGGTTTGGTGAAGAAGGGATAGGATACAGTAGCTTTGTATTTATCCGCTTCTGCCTGCGATTGAAAATAGCCTCCTGTTTTATATCCCCACAC
>DASVLZ010000054.1:0-1893 GCA_036384615.1 Sediminibacterium sp. | reverse complement strand
TCAATTACTTCATGCATTTGGCAAATAAGCGTGGTATGAATGTATTCAACAGGTTCTTTCTCTGGCTGCTGTTAAGTCCTACCTCCTTTTACAGGAAACTGGGTGTGGATACCCGCCTGCTGAAAGCAGTACTACAGGTTAAACTCATGATGGATGACCGGCGCGTGCCGGCCATCAGCCAGCACCGGAAAAGCGGTAAGGACAAACCTCCGCGGCTGGCAACGATCGGTACCATGGTCTTTGCCACTTTTACCGGCGCCCTGTACCTGTTCGCGTTTTCCATCGGCAGGGATTACAGCACCCGGCTTACGATCTATTTCTCCTTTTACATTTTCATGCTGGCATCCATCCTTATATCGGATTTCACCAATGTACTGATAGATGTGCGCGATAACCTGATCATATTACCCAAACCGATCAACGACCGCACCTTTCTCCTCTCCCGTTTGCTGCATATTGTAATACATGTATCCAAGCTGGTGCTTCCCATGTCGCTGCCGGGAATGATCTTTATCCTCGTTACACAAGGCATGGGCGGATGGTTTGTGTTTTGTGTATTGATCGTATGCGTAACCCTCTTCACCATTTTCCTGATCAATGCGCTGTATGTATTGATCCTGAAGATCACCACGCCCGACAGGTTCAAGGGTGTTATCGGTTATTTCCAGATATTTTTTGCCATACTGGTATACGGCAGTTACCAGATCGTGCCAAGAATGATCGGTAAAGCAGCGCTGGATGGATATTCTGTTACAGATGCGCCGCTGAAATGGCTGATACCGCCTTACTGGTTCGCCGCCGCATGGCAATATGTGCAGGATGGCCACTGGGTTTCTCCGCAGGCTGTATACCTGGTATTAAGCCTGCTGCTCCCGGCTATTTGTATTTATACGGTGATATGTTATTTTGCTCCTTCATTCAACCAGAAGCTTTCGATGATCGGTGGCAGCGAAGGGCCTGCCATGCCTGTTGTGCAAAAAAGCAGGAACAAACGCAACGTTTCCTATTTGCAATATGTAGCGCGCCTGTTTACCCGGAAGGGCGCAGAACGTGTATCGTTCCTGTTCACTTCGCGCATGATCTCGCGCAGCAGGGATTTTAAGATGAAAGTATATCCCTCGCTGGGATATATACTGGTATACCTGGTGGTGATGTTCATGGGTTCCAGAAAACTTTCGCTGTCTGCCATCCGCAATGACCCTTCTGCCGGCAAGATATTTTTCTTTGTGATCATGTATTTCAGCAGTTATGCGCTGATCGTTGCCATTTACCAGCTGCTGTATTCTGATAAGTATAAAGCTGCATGGGTATATTATATCACGCCCATTGCCAGGCCCGGGGAACTGGTCAGCGGGGCATACAAGGCAGCCATGGTAAAATTCTTTGCACCGATAGCGCTGGTCTTCGGCCTCGCCTGCACCTGGCTGCTCGGCCCTTCCAATATACCCAATGTATTGCTGGGCATCTGCAACCAGGTAGTAAGCACCGGGTTGATCGCGTACATCAGTTTACGTGAACTGCCTTTCTCGCAGCCGCAGGCCACCAATATGAAAGGCGGTAATTTCCTGCGCGGACTTATGTCACTGCTGTTGCCGGGATGTCTCGGCTTCGCGCACTACCTGTTGTTCGATTATACAATAGCTGTTACACTGCTGTTATTAATGTCTGCTGCGGCGGCATGGTTATGCCTGGATGGCATGCGTAACAAAAGCTGGGAAAAAATTACCAGGAAAGAATATGAAGGATAGTCTATCCTGTTTTGGAAGCAGCTATGGTGGATGAGGGCAGTTCCTGGTTCTTTACTTTTTTGCGGTAGTTTTTGAACAGGCTTTTCCATTGTATGCTCAGCACGCCGAGTACGCCTTCCTTAAGAATACCCTTGCTCATTTTGCT
>DASVLZ010000053.1:0-5823 GCA_036384615.1 Sediminibacterium sp. | reverse complement strand
AATCGGGCAGGGGCAGTTTGGAGAAATTCCATACTACTTTTTCGTAGGTCTTGTTCACTTCCCCGCTGTCCTTCACTTCATAGAATGCCACTTTCACATTCTTGTTCTTCATGATCTCCATGGTGGCAAAACCATTCTCGGCAGAGCCGTACAGCTGGTGCTTGCTTTTGGAGACACGGGTTTTATTGGTGCCGCTGCCGCTGATAATATATGTGTAACTGCTGTCCTGTATCAGCTGCAGATCATGCTCATGCCCCGCGGTATAAATTACGTTGGGATGCTCCTGCAGTACCTTGTTGATATCCCTGATCATATTCTGGTAGGCAGGATGCTTCAGGTCCTGCGCCGTACCGAATATGCCACGTGTAATAGGGTAGATGGAACCGATAATGGGTAACGGTATGTACAACTTGGGATTCCAGTCTGTAAGAGGGAAAATATGTTGTTTAAGCGTAAAATACCCGCCATGTATGCCATCGCTTTTAAAGGGATGGTGTGTGGCAAAAATGATCAGCTTCCGGCTGTTCTTGCTCACGATATCATCCAGCTGGTTGAGTACTTCTTCTTTGGTTTTGTACGGGCAGTCCGATTCAATACCCGGCTTATCGTAGAGATGCAGCCACCACTGGCTGTCCATCATTACCAGTACCACATCCTTGCCCAGATCTGCTTCTATGGGGCCGGGACAGCCATCTTTCGGATAGAACTGCACGTTTTTGCCCCCGTGCTGGTCAATATAGTTTTGTTCGCGCATAACGGTATTCCATCCGTCAGGTCCTTCATGGTCCCAGTCGTGGTTGCCCGGAATAAAATATGCCCTTGCCGGTGTGTTGGCTACGATGTGTATCTGTGAATCGAGGATTGCGGTAGCCGTATTGTAATATGAATATGCATCATCAGGCAGACCATAGGTATAAAGGTTATCGCCGAGAAACAATACGGTGGTAATGCTGTCGAGCGGTATACGCGATCTTACTGCAGACACTACCGGGTGCCGGCCATTTTTCAGGGAGCCGGCATCACCGATCAGAACGATCCTTGTCTGTACGGAATCATTCTGTGCCGCAGATATGTTCACCAGCAGGGTGGTACATGCTATCAATGCCAGTAGATGCTTCACTTCTTGCGTGTTTTACGTTTCAGGATAAGTATATTTCCGAATTCACCCAGGTTAACTTCATTGGAAATAAGCATGTCGCCCGCAGGTGTGAACGTGATGCCTTCCGGCTGCCTGTATAGTGATGGGTCGAGCTGGTATACATTCCGCACCATACCTGTACTGTCTGCCACCACCAGTACCTTATTCACTGCAGAGACCATATAGATATCCCCGTTGAGCGGGTTAACGGCGCTCGCGGCCGGCTTGAACCTTACTTTGTTTACCCCCAGTTTTTTGGCGATAGGCGCTACATTGATCTTCTTGGGGATAAGGGCAAATGTGTTGGTAACGGTATTGAATGACCAGATGCTTACGGCTGCTTTCTTATCTATTTCACAATCCTTGCAGATCATATGCAGCGATGCGGTGGTCTTATCATAATACAGGCTCTCAAATTCATTTTCGCCCTGGTCAGGAAAAGAAAACACTTCCGAAAGCAATGAGTCACCGCTGAAATGTACACGGGTAATATCACCGTTGCTGGTAAGAATATAGAAAACACTATCAACCAGTTTCAGGTCTTCATAATCTGCCTTCTTCCCGAATTTCCATTTCTGAAAAGCCCTTGTCTTCAGGAATATCTTGTACAGCCATCCTTCTTCATCAATAATGGCGAAAACGCTGGTATCTTTCGGGTAAAATTCAATACCTGATATTTCATCCAGTTGTGCCGATACATTGATCTTGTACGGATGGTTCAGGTCGTATTCCGAGGGAGCGGGGTACTTGTTTTCTTCTGTAGTGCTGCAACCTGCAGCAAGATATACCAGGATCACCCCCAGCACACATACAACAACAATACGCCCTGTGAGTAAGGTTATGGAGCTCTTCGAGAACGACATGCCTTACAGGATAAAAAATTCTGCCATCTGTTATCTGGCGCCTGCCGGAAGAATAGCCGGTATGTTCTGGCAAGGTGCAGGAATAATGGGTAATAAATTCTACACACATTTAGAACCCGTCATCTATCATCATTTACGCAGTTTTATTTTTGCCGGTTTGGGATCATTGGTAACGGCAGATCGCAGTGAAGGAAGTTCCTTGCTTTCTGTTTTAATGATGTATACAGCCTGCTCGCCCGGCTTAATGCCTTTGCCCAGTTCCCTGCTGTATACTTTCGTGAATTCGGCGCCGAAATAGAGGATGATGGATGTATAATAAACCCAGATCATGATCACGAATACCGAAGCCACAGTTCCATAGGTGGCCCCCAGCCTGGAATTGCCTATATACAATCCGATCAGGAATTTGCCGATAACAAACAAAAGCGTAGTGAAGAAAGCGCCTGTGATACTGTCTTTCCATGCGATCTTCGCATCGGGCAATACTTTGAAGATGATGGTGAACAGGGTTGTGATCACAAGAAGTACCGACACAAGGTTGGTGATATACAATAAGTGAACGGATGAATCCCTGAACAGGTTCTCCAGCCGTTCATACAATGCATCCATGAGTGAGTTGATGATAAGTGATACCAGGAGGATAAAACCGATACCGATTACCAGCGAGAAAGAGAGCAGTCTGTCGAGCAGCAGTTTCAGTAATCCTTTGCGTGGTTTGGTGCGGATGCTCCATATATAATTAACGGATCCCTGTATCTCCGTAAAAACGCTGGAAGCGCCGATGATGAGTATTGCCGATCCTATAATAATGCCCCATATGCCACTGTCTCTCAACCGTACATTGGCAATGATATTCTGTATCTGTACAGCGGCTTCGGGACCGATGAGTTGCCTGATCTGCCCGTATACCCTTCCTTCCACTGCTTCCTGCCCGAATGCGGCGCCTGCAATGCTGATGACTACCAGCAGGAAGGGCGCTATCGAAAAAATGGTATAATAAGACAGGGAAGCGCTCAGCTTCATACCATCATCGCTCATGAATTCCGAAAATGTTTTTTTCAGCACACGCGGCAGCGCTTTCCACTTTTTCATTTTCTTTTTCTGAAGAAGCCCAATTACTATTCCATAACAGGGCATTGCAGGTTGTGGAAATCATTCCCCGGATATTCTGCGCTACGCATACTGTAATGTAATCTTCCTGCGGTATGTTTTTTGAAACCTGGCATATAAACAGAACAGTATGCGTAGCTTATTATATCTGATAGCCGTTATCCTGGTAATAGGTTGGCTGGTGGGCTTCTTTGCCTATAGCGTTGGCGGCCTGATCCATATTTTGCTGATCCTCGCCATTATCTCCCTTCTCCTGGGTATTATTAACCGTTCGTAACCTTTTTTTCCATATTCTCTACTTTGAGGATAAACTCGCTGGTGTCGGTATCTGCAGAAAGACCGTAACCGTCTACCAGTGTGCCTTTCGCGCCGTCTTTTGTTTCGATCACATACATGATGGATGAGTCTGCGGGATCGGTTTGTCCCTCGAACCGGAAGAAGTTCACAATTTTTACATTCTCTGCTGTATAGCTTTTACCTGTTGCGTAAGACAGCAGTTTATCTTCCTTCACGGTGAAATCCTCGGTATAGCCATCCTGCCGCATGCGGGCAAGACAGTCCACGAGGGTTTTGAGATAAGCGGGTGTGGGAGCTGCGGAGGTGTTCATATCATTATTTTTATAGGGTTAAAAAAAGGCTGGGCTATAAAGCACCAGCCTGTAACTGCAAGGTTTTCGTTTCCCCGTTTCCGTCATAACCTCGGCAAGCCAGAAGTAATCCGGGTACACGTAACCCGCAGAACATCTTGTGATGCCTCAGGAGGTAACGGTTTCGTGCAGGTCGCGGTATTTTTTGATCATGTCATGGGCATTCTTCAGGGATGCTTTCTGGTCCATGATCAGCTGGCGTACTTCGGCGCTCATTTCGGCATCTGATTTCAAAGCAGCTTCATATGCTTTCTGGGCCGCATCTTCCCCGTATTCACATGCTTCCAGTACAGAAAGTCTTTCCTTGTTGGCAAATGCTGCCTTTACATCCATCCATGTACGGTATATCTTGCCGGAAATGGTAGTGTCTGTTGCCGGCTCGCCGCCCAGCTTTACTACCGTATTGCTCAATTCCCTTACATGGTCGCGGCTGTCATTGGCCATTTTGGCGAAAATGCCGCGCAGATCAATCTCCGTATCCCTGATCTCATCGGCTGCTTTTTCATAGCCATTCACGCGGTCGTTATTGATCCTGATCAGGTCGTTCAGGGTCTCTGTCAGTACTTCATTTGTTTTCATAATTAGGCTGTTTTCCTCTCACCGCAAAAATCCTGTGCCTCCGCTACGGCGGCTTGGTATACAGTGTATTGTAGAAAGAAATACACGCCTGCCCGGCCTGTTGCCGGCAAAATGGGGGCGCTTATGCCCGTGTTGGTATGAAAATTTCAGTACCCGGAACAGATTTATTCATTAAAAACCAAATGTTGTATGAAGCGTCTTTTCATTCTTATGGCTGTTCTTTTTGCCGGTTATGCGGCTTCGGCTCAGAACACCACCAACTCGTATTCCTATAAGACCGCATTGGGTGTAAAGGTGCTGGATGGTGCCGGCATTACCCTGAAGAGTTTTGTGAATGGCAACAATGCACTGGAAGGTGTAGGCTTTTTCTGGCGCGAGGGATTCCGCATTACTGGCCTGTATGAGATACATGGCAATTTCAGCGGCGCCCCCGGCCTTAAATGGTATATAGGCCCCGGTGCGCACGTAGGTTTTTATAACAACCGGTATAATAACGGCTCTACTTCCTTTGGCGTGGATGGTGTGCTGGGCCTGGATTATAAGATCAATGGCGCACCGATCAACTTCTCGCTCGACTGGCAGCCTTCCTTCGAATTTACCAACAGCCGCGGCTTCGTAGGCAGCTGGGGTGGATTTGCAGTGAGGTATACATTTTAGAAGGACGTGAGTTATCGTGAGTTACGTGAGTTGTCGTGAGTCATCGTCAACTCACGTTAACTCACGTAACTCACGTAACTCACGTAACTCACGTAACTCACGACACTTCCCCCAACAACTCCATCAACACTTTCTCATCTGATGTAAGTCCTGATTTTTTGTCGTACGCTTCTATTTTGTCCAGTTCATCAAGGTATTTTTGGATCTGGTTCTCTTCGTAGAGGCGGATGATGCCTGGGTGTACATAATATTTCCTGCATACCGTACGCGTGTTGCCTAATTTGCTGCTAACCTCATCCAGTGCCAGATTGATCTTATGCCTGCACTCGGTGACGCTATCGAACATGCCCACATTCTGTAAAGCACGCAGCAGGCTGAGAGACCCCGCCCAGGTACGGAAATCTTTCGCTGAAAAATCTTCTCCCAGGTGCTCATGTATATAGCGGTTAACCATACCTGAATCCACCGGCTGTCTTTTTCCCTCATCATCATAATACTGGAAAAGTTCTTTACCAGGTATATCCCTGCATTGCTGAACGATCCTGGCCAGTTTCCTGTTCCGCAGGGTAATGTTATGGAAGATCCCTTTTTCCCCTTTGAATGTAAAACGGATATTCCCCGTTCCGATCATCACATGCCTGTCGTGCAGCGTGGTGAGTCCGTAGGAGCCATTGCTTTTCTCGTACTCCGCATTGCCTATACGTATATAAGTGCGCTCCATAAGGCTGATAATGGTGGCTATCACCCTGGGTTCATTCAGCGTATTACCCGAAAGGTCTTTTTCCACCTGCAGCCGCAGGAGCGGAAGCTTTTCGCCAAACGCTTTCAG
>DASVLZ010000052.1:0-3425 GCA_036384615.1 Sediminibacterium sp. | reverse complement strand
ACCGTTGTAGCGGGGATCTTGAACTTGGGATCATTGATCTTGTTCAGCAAAAGATGTATGCAGCTCTCGGCCATCTGGTCTATCGGCTGCTGTAATGTGGTGAGTGATGGCTCAATAACTTCTGAACGTGAATCGTTGCTGAACCCAACAATACCCAGTTCGGGGCCTACCTGTATACCCCTTTTTTTTGCTTCGATGATCAGCTGTATGGCTGCGGGGTCGTTCACGGCGAATACTGCATCGGGCGGGGATGGTTTGTCGAGAAGAATGCGTGCGCATTTCTGTGCGCTCGGCTGGCTCAGGTCGTAATACACGATCCAGTCGGGGTTTACTTCCAGCCCGTGTTTCACCAGTGCATCCCGGTAGCCGCGGAAGCGGTTTTTGCTGATCTGCAGGTTTTCGGGGCCGCCTATATGCCCGATCTTCGTATAGCCATTATTGATCAGGTGTTCCACACCCACAAATGCACCCTCGTAATCATCTGCCAGTACTTTGGGAAGCCCGGGACGGTTTTTCGAGCGGTTGAACAATATTACCGGTACGCCGGCATCTTCAAAAGGTTGTAAATGATCCAGCGATTTGGTTTCGCTGCTCAGCGAAAGCAGGATGCCGTCTACCTGGTAAGAGAACAGGCGTTTGAGTATATCAGTTTCATTGCTGTAGTTTTCGTTGGTATGGCAGATGATCATTTCATACCCTGCCAGCGAAGCGGCTTTCTGGGCAATGATGATGAATTGCGAAAAGAAATCCGTGATCAGTTCCGGCACTACTATTCCGATGGAATAACTCTTTCTCCGCACAAGGCTGGCCGCAAAGTGATTGGGCACATAGTTAAGTTCCTGCGCCATATTCAGCACCGCATTCCTCGTTTCTAGGTTAATATCCTTGCTGTTCCGCAAAGCGCGTGAAACGGTAGACTTGGATATCTTCAGCTGCCGTGCAATATCCAGGATGGTGGCGTGATGGGGCGCAGTATTGGCAAGGGTTTCCGCGGGGCGGGGCGACTGTAGTGTAAAATAATAGCTGCAGTGTTTGCAATGATAGCGCTGCTTTCCGCGAACCTGCCCGGCCCTGGCGATCCCGCTTACCTTATCACATTTGATACATCTTATCACACAAAATGGTTTACCGAGCGCCCCGCGCTCATTGCATGCATGGAAATTACATCAATTTTATCTTCCGGTATGCCGGAGCTCAATGCTGAAATAGTTATAACGAACATAAAAAAACGAAGAAAGAAATTACCGGGAACGGTGCCGCAATCGTTCCCGATACATTTTGTTGCTTTCCGGTAATTCCTGAATTGAATATCAACTATAAATTACGCTCCGGCTGCTGCATGCAGCTGAAACTAATTGTCTTACGATTGAACGCCCTTGTATGAAAAAAATGACTTTCCATTTACCGGGAAGGCTGCGCCTCTGCCTTACCCTCCTGGTGGCCCTGCTGTCATTGCTCACGGCCACTGCACAAACCCAGACCATCAAAGGAGTAATTGTTGACGACAGCGGCAACCCCGTTGGCGGTGCAACCATCCGTGTAAAAGGCAGCAATGCCATTACCACATCTGCCGATAATGGCACGTACACGCTAACCAATGTAAAAACAGGTGCCACGCTGGTGATCAGCTTCACCGGTTTTGAAAATGTGGAAGTAAGCACTTCCGGTAACGCTTATGAAAAAGTACAGCTGGTACGGAGCAGCAAGGAACTGGATGATGTGGTGGTGGTAGGATATGGCTCCCGGAGAAAATCGGAAGTTACCGGCGCCATCACCTCTGTAAAAGCTGCGGAACTGCTGCAGACGCCTGTTGCCAACCTCGCACAGGGATTGCAGGGCAGGGTTCCCGGCCTGCAGATCACACAGAATAACGCCGCCCCCGGCGGAAGCATCAGTGTTCGTTTAAGAGGAACCAACTCCATCAACGGCTCTTCCGAACCCTTGTATATTATTGACGGTATACAACTTCAGAATACTACTGCCGCGGGTGTAAGCGGGCCGCCAACCCTGGGTAATATCAGCGGTGTGGGTGGCAACTCCAACAATGTAAGCTCACTGTCTTTCCTTAATCCGAATGATATTGAATCTATCGAAGTGCTGAAAGACGCATCTGCCGCGGCTATCTACGGTTCGCAGGCTGCCAACGGTGTGATCATCATCACAACCAAACGCGGTAAGGCAGGTATTTCCAATGTAAGCTATGATGGCTATGTAGGCACGCAGGCGGTTACCAAAAAAATAGGCATGCTCAATGCCAGCCAGTTTGCCAGGATCGAGAATGAAATATATAATACCACGCGTTTCCCCAACCCCGATTCATTTGGTGTGGGAACCAACTGGCAGGATGTGATCTTTCATGAAGCACAGATGCAGAGCCACCAGCTGACCTTCTCTGGCGGTACCGACAAAACGCAGGTGCTGATGGCCCTCAACTATTTTGGCCAGGAAGGTATCGTGCTCAATTCCAAATTTGACCGTTTCTCTGCCCGCATTAACCTGGAGCATGCGGTAAAACCCTGGCTACACGTAGGCACCAGCACCACCTTCACCCGCTCTGTTAACAACAGGGTGCAGACGGGATCTGTGAACAACGACGGGGGCGGCTTAACGCAGTCGCTGATCGGCGCCGCACTCGCCGCTCCGCCCGTACTGATTCCGTATAAATCAGACGGAAGTATTTACGGATGGAGGGACCAGCCTTACGGAAGTTTTTACGGCGAACTGAGGAACCCTGTGCTCGGTAAGATCATTACGGATGTAACACGCACCAACAGCATCCTCAGCAATATATACGTTGATATCACACTTGCCAAAGGCCTGAAGTACCGCGGTAATTTCAGCGCCAATACCAATAATTCATTGAACGATTATTATTTCCCCATCGCCGCATTCACATCAGGAGAGATCACGCTTTCCGGCGGGCAGGGTGGTTATGGCATGAAGCTGAACACCAATTTTATCAGGCTCATGCATGAGAGCATCCTTACCTACGATAAAACGATAGCAAACGACCACCAGCTGAAATTCACAGGCGTATTCAGTACGCTCGAGAATAATAACAACTATAACTATATGATTGGTTATGGCTTCATCAATGATGCCACTACCAATGAAGCGCTGCAGCTTGCGAAAAACTTTTCAATAAGTACGGGCAGAACAAAAGACGACCTGATCTCTTACCTGGGAAGGATCAACTATAGCTATAAGAATAAATATTTCCTCGATCTTACCGCCCGTGCGGATGGAAGCAGTAAGTTTGGCGTAAACAACAAATGGGGATTCTTTCCCGCAGTGGCTGCAGCATGGAATATAAAGCGTGAAGACTTTATGGCCGATGTGAATGCCGTGAGCAACCTGAGGCTGCGTGCAAGTGTGGGTAAAACAGGTAACCAGGCTGCAGTAGATCCTTACCAGTCGCTCGCTAC
>DASVLZ010000051.1:0-10634 GCA_036384615.1 Sediminibacterium sp. | reverse complement strand
AAATTTTCGGATTTCTCCGGAGAAAACGCTGAATGGCATAGTTTTGATGGCAAATAATTTCCGAACTTTATTACACCCCCGCAGGGATTATACACAACAGAATGGTGATCTATACACAGATATGGAGTAAGTACATACCTGTTATCAGGATATTGATGAAGCGCACCCCACAGGCAGAGCAGGTACTTGCCCTGAACCGCATGGATTTTGAAAGAGCGGGAAGCGCGCGCAAATCAGGTTACAAATTCACTATTGAATTTATCAATGGCAAAGTGGGCAATGTTATCAGTAACCTCCCCCTTGCACCTGAGCTGGCCATGGCCATGCAGGACGATCCCGTGATACGCGACCTGCTGTCAGCAAATGATTATGCTGTTTCACTGAACACCAAATACCAGCTGACGCTGAAGAACACCTCGCAAAACGGGCAGGCTGATAAATAGACGGGACCCTCAACAAAACTTGTTGCCATTCTGCTAACCGTAACGCGGCTACTCATCGTGTGTGGAGATTATAACATGCCCTTTACAGACCCTCCGTCTACGGTAATGGTTTGCCCGGTAATATACCTGCTCTGCGGGCTGAGGAGCCATAAGGCGAGGCTGGCAAAATCACCCGCTTCGCCGAGAAAGCCAACAGGGATTTGTTTTACAGCTTCTTTCCTGACCTGTTCAAAGGGCAGGCCGGTCTGTTCACTTTTTTTATGGTATACCCGGTCAATGGCCGGTGTGTTATGCGAGCCGGGACCGAGCACATTCAAGGTAATGCCGGTGGCCGCGATTTCCTGCGACAGGGTTTTTACCATGCCTACCACCGCCACGCGAAGTGAATTACTCAATACCAGGTTTTCCAGCGGTTGCTTTACCGAAGCGCTTTCTATATAGAGTAAGCGCCCGTAATGATGGGGTTTCATCAGCGGGATAAGCGATTGGGTGAATGCCACTTTCCAGCGGAGCAGGTTGCGGTATGCATCGTCCCAGTCATCCATAGATGTTTCCATCATGGTCTTCGCTGGGGGTCCCCCTCCGTTGATCAACGCTCCGTGCAGCTGCCTGCTGCCGATGGTTTCCAGTATTTTCTGCTGGGTATGGTTATCCGTGATATCGCCGGCAATAATGGATATACGGCCGGGAGCCAGTAACTGTAATGCCTCCAGCTCTTTGCTTCGCCTGGCCACGGCAATGATCTGCGCGCCCTCCCTTACCAATGCCTCCGCAATGGCCCTTCCGAAACCGGAGCTGGCCCCGCAGACAATGAACAATTGATGGTTGAGATGAAGGTCCATAATGCTGTATGCAAATTAGGATTTCCGCTGTGCTTTTTACTACAAAAAAAAGACGGTATATACAGCATACCCGGTTACCTGCGATCCGTGAAAAGCAGTAGTTTTAGAAAAACAAACAACTATGTTCATCAGGAAAACCCAAACCATGATCGCGCTGGTTGCGCTGGCAACTATTGCATTTGCATTCCGTGTGGCCCCTTCCAATTTTTCAGGCACCTGGGCTTTGAATGAAGGAAAGAGTGAGCTGGGCCAGTTTGGTGCACGCATGGCAGACAAAAAAATTGTTATTGATCAGAAAGATGCCGCGCTCGATGTAACGCGCACCCGCGCCGGTATGCAGGGAGAAGATGTAACCACCAAGGAAACACTTGTGGAAGGAAAGGAAAGCGAAGTGACCATCAACAATACCATCAAAAAGAAATCGACTTTAAAATGGGCGCAGGATGGAAAGAGCTTTACCCTCGACTACACCATTTCCGGCGAATTCGGCGGACAGCCTTTTGAGTGGAAGGGCACCGAAACCTGGACCATCTCCGATGATGGTAAATCATTCACCGTATCCTCCGCATTCAGCACCCCTCAGGGAGATATTAATACGAAGGCGGCGTATGATAAGCAATAGAGAGAGATTGCAGATGGGGAAATTGCAGATTGCAGATTGTATTTATAACAACAATCTGCAATCTGCAATTTCCCCATCTGCAATCAATCCAACCCCTTCTCCACCGCATACTTAATCACCCCCGCGATACTTTTGGCGCCGATCTTATCTATGATGCGGGTGCGGTGGCCTTCTACCGTGCGCTTGCTCAGGTGCAGGCGATGGGCGATCTCTTTGCTCGTGCATTCCCGGCAGATAAGCCTGATGATATCTTTCTCGCGCTCCGTGAAATAGATGGCCAGTTTTTGTGGCGACTGGTAATTGCGTGAAACGATCTCGGTGAGCATCTCTGTTATTTCGCGGCAGAAATAGGGTTTGTGCTGTAATACGGCGGAGATGGCTTCTTCCAGTTCTTCATGGTCCGCGGTTTTTAAAATATAGCCCAGCGCACCTGCTTCCAGCATCTGCAGGATCGGTTCTTCCCGGCCATGGGCCGACATCACGATCATTTTGCCCGGCTGTTTGCGCCTGGCCAGTTCCCTGGCAGCGGTAATGCCATCCATTACCGGCATAACAATATCGGTGATGATGATATCCGGCAAAAGCTCCGTTGCATATTTTACCAGCTCCTGCCCGTTGCGTGCCTCGGCCACCACACTGATATTTCTTTGCCGTGATAACAACAGCTTCAGTCCCGCGCGGAAAGCGCCATGATCATCCGCGATCAAAACACGGATGGATTGTTTTTCCATAAGAGCATTTTTACCTGTCAGAAATACGATCCGTTACAAAAGGGGAATGCAATAAATAACCGTTACAGGTATTTACCGAAAGGTAAACCGCGTGTATTGTGTGAACAAGCGTGAAAACACGGGGGTAATTCAAAGGGATCTTCCGAAATCTTCCGGTATTTGCACAAACCGAAAGAGAGCCCGTAAAAATCACAGGTATTTATACTTTGGGAATCTTGAATCCTTCCAGCAGGTCGTTCATATCCATGTCCAGTCCCTGTGCCAGGGAAACAAGGGTGGTAAAGGCAAAGTTCACCTTTCCTTTTTCAATACGCTGCACCTGGCTGTATTCCAGCCCCGAAGCCGCAGCCAGCTGGCGGATACTGTATCCTTTGTCCTGCCGCATCTTGGTAAGGTGCGCAGCAAAACGGAGCAATATCTTTTCCTTGCCGGTCATTCCGGAACAAGGTCATTGCAAATGACTGATTTTTTGACGTATAATCATATATCGACCATTTTTCCATTAACTTGTGTCCTATGCAGAAAACAACTCACCCCTGCCGGCCCATCCCGCGCTCCACGCTGCACATGATGCTGTACGGTATCATGCTTTTCTATATCCGCCAAAGACCGCTTACTCCCTCCTCCGGGAAAACAGTTCGCCGCAAAGCCATCCATCCCCCGAAGGGAGAATAATTGCTCCCTGTTATTTCCCTCTTCTTCCCTTCTTACTCCGCTATCTTCTTCCTGTTAATAACTCACCCCTTAAATGTGGAGTATTAAATAGGTCCCGATTATATATCACTGTTTATTTTATGGAAATTTAAACTACTGATCACCCATTAAATCCTAATACTGTTATCATGATCCCCGCCATCACCCAGGCTTATGCCATGGTCAGCAAACATGGTTTTGCCGATATCATGCAAAACGCGGGCACCGGAGAAAAATCACTGCATGCCTCTTCGTTTTTCGATGAAGGCGATGTGATCTGTGCCTTTGAAGCCAAAGCCATTCTCGACACGGCCAGCTACCTGACCGTACAAACCGGCTAGAACAGGCATATACTGCTGCATCCTGAATTCCTGCAGTACATCAACCACAGTTGCAGGCCCAATGTTTTTTTTTGATACATCTTCCATGCAGCTCATCGCGATCAGCGCCATACAACCGGGTGATGAACTGTTGTTCTTCTATCCTTCCACCGAGTGGGATATGGCACAGCCTTTTGATTGTTTCTGCGGTACACCGCAATGCCTGCATAAGATACAGGGCGCCGCATACCTGGATGATGAAACGGTGATGCATTACCGGTTAACGCAGTTTATCCAGGAAAAAATTAAAAACAGGGTGTCAGGATAATACATGTCAAAAGCATCTCCATTTATTGCAGCAGTACCGGCAGACCGGTTAAAAGTATGGGTGCTGGCTCCCAGCCTGGTTACCAATGATGCCAATATTGATTACTATTACGATTTCAGCCAGAGCATTGAAGAATATACCAAAGTGTTTGCCGCATTAGGCATTGCCTGGCAGTGGCAGCCTGTAACGCAAGAGGACTTTGCTTCGGTGATTGAAGATATTGCTGCCGAAAAACAACGCGGTGTTTGCGAACCCGTGGTGTTTAACCTCTGCGATGGCGATGAGGTGAACGGCACTCCCGGCATTTCCGTTATACAGCTGCTGGAAAAAAAGGGGCTGGTATACACCGGTGCGGATGAATACTTTTACCGCATCACCACCTCCAAGATACCAATGAAGCAGGCTTTTGATGAAGCCGGTATACCTACTGCACCCTGGGAAGTGATCCGCGAACCGGAGCAGGATGTATCCGGAATATTTGATCGTTTGGGCACTCCCGTGATCCTGAAGCCTGCTGTTTCGGGAGGCAGTATGGGAGTAGGTACCCGCAACGTGGTGCATACCGAAAAGGAATTACGGGAGCAACTGCTGCAGATGTTTGCCGGCTACCGCGGCTGGAACCTTGCTTCGGACGGCATCATCGCAGAATCCTTTATCACAGGACCAGAGTTCACCACTATGATCGCGGGCTCCTCACAGTTTCCCTCGCAATGCAGGGTGTACAAACCGGTGGAAAGGGTATTCCATGCATCACTGCCCGATCATGAAAAATTCCTTTCATTCGACAGGCTATGGGAAATATATGAAGAAGAAAGCCCGATGCCCGGCGATGCTGATTTTTATGCATACCGTCTTCCCGATGCGGCATTGCATGATGCCCTGGAAAAACTGAGCCTCAATGCTTACCTGGCCGTAAAAGGCACCGGCTATACCCGTGCGGATATACGCATGGATGAAAAGACCGGCCGCTTCTACATACTGGAAGTAAATGCCCAGTGCGGGCTGAGCGAGGATGAAGATTTTACCTCTATCGGCGCCATCCTGCGTGTAAGTAATGCAACCTTTACTTCGCTGGTGGCCGAGATCATCAATGATGCTTACAGGAGAAAACAGAAACCCGCGGTGGCAATAGAAAAACACGACAGCGAAACCCCCGTGGTGCCTTTATCCATGGTAAAGGCAAGAAGAAAAAAGATACCATGAAAGTCTGCGTACTCCAACCCGATTATTCGACCACCGCTGTTGATTACCAGTATTACGATCCTCCCAGAAATCTTTCCGCACTGCTGCCGGGGGCGCAGGTGGAGCATGTTTTCCTGAACAAACTCACCACTTACAGGCAGCTGAAAGCGCTGCAGCATGCGGGTTATGACATATTCGTGAACCTGTGCGAGGGATACCTCGAATGGGAAGTGCCGTCTATAGATGTGATTTATACCCTGGAATTGTTGGGCATGCCGTTTACCGGCCCCACCACCCTGCTCTACGATCCGCCCAAAGAACTCATGAAATACGTGGCGTATTGTGAGGGCGTGCCCACACCGGCTTATTCGCTGATCGAAGAAGGCACTGATGTGGAAGATGCTATCGCACAGCTGTCCTTTCCCCTGTTTATCAAACCCGCCAAAGCGGGCGACAGCCTGGGCATAGACCAGGCATCACTTGTGAATGATAAAGAGGCACTGCTTGAAAAGATCCATGCCCTGCTGCCGGAATACCCGCAGCTGCTGGCGGAGGAATATATTAACGGCCGCGAGTTTACCGTTCTTGTTGCCGCTAATGCAGATGGGCATACCGCTACAATATATAAGCCGGTAGAATTTATTTTTCCCGAAGGCTTTTCTTTTAAAACATATGCTTTAAAAACATCGGAGCTGCATCCCGAAGCCAATGTGCCGGTATCGGACCCTGCTGTTGAGCAACAGTTGCGTGATGCTGCTGCGCGCATTTTCAGGGGATTCAACGGGGTTGGTTATGCGCGGCTGGATTTTCGCATGGATGCTGCCGGCAGGCTGTATTTTCTCGAGATCAATTTTACCTGCTCCGTTTTTTATGGCGATGGCTATGAAGGATCGGCGGATTATATTTTGAAATATGACGGAACCGGGCAGCAGGGTTTCCTGCGCCATATTATTGCGGAAGGGATAGCCCGGCACAAACGCATTCTAAAAAAATATACTATCAGGGGAAATGCCATTTCCGGCTACGGTATCTATGCCAGCCAGCAGATCAGGGCTAATGAGCTGATCTTCAAGGGAGAAGGTATGTCGCAACGCATCATCACCCGGGGGTATGTGGAAAAAAACTGGGATGAAAATCAACGTGAAATTTTTCGCCGCTATGCCTACCCTGTAAGTAATGAAGTATTTTTGCTCTGGGATAATGATCCATCGGCATGGGCTCCCCAGAACCATAGCTGCCAACCAAATACCATCTACGATGGCCTGAACGTGATCGCAACCTGCGATATTGCGCCGGGCCAGGAACTAACCCTCGACTATGCATCCTTTCTGGATGATCGTATGGAGCCCTTCGAATGCCGCTGTGGTGCCCCGGGTTGCAAAGGATTCATTAAAGGAATACCCGGCAATTCGGTAACCGCCAGGGAAATTGCAAAACGTTTGTAAACGTTTTCCAGGAAAACCCATCAGACTTACTACCCATGGTAACGGCACAATGTTGAACCTGTGCAGGCGGGAGCCTGTATGTTAAAATGTGAAGGAAAGATTATGTCCAGATTCGAGATTCTGAAAAAGCTGATCAGGGAGCACCGCTGGCAGCTGATAGTTACGTATTCCCTGTTTTCGCTCGAAATGCTGGGTGCATTGATGCGCCCCTATTTTCTTGGTGAAGCGGTTAACGGTCTTATGAAAGGAAGTTATCATGGGGTGATTCTTTTATCAGGTGTGCATTTTGCCTGGCTGCTGATCGGCACGTTGCGGCACCGGTATGATACGCGTACATATTCTAATATCTATACATCGCTGGTAACACGTTTTCTTTCCCGGCGTATACAACAGTCGGATGTTTCGCGGCTGGCCGCGCATTCTACACTGGCGCGGGAGTTCGTGGATTTTCTCGAGTTCGACCTGGTATATGTGATAGAAGCTTTGTACAACCTGCTGGGCTCCGTAATACTATTGTATTTCTACGACCGCTCCGTGGTGCTGCTTTGCCTGGCGATATTATTGCCCGTAATGGCCATCAGTTATTTCTATGGAAAACGCATGAAGAAACTGAACCGCTATAAGAATGATGAACTGGAAAAACAGGTGGATATTATTTCTTCGGGCGACAGGAAAGCGATACATACACATTTCAGGAACCTGCGCCATTGGCAGGTGCGCATCAGCGACCAGGAGGCATGGAATTTCGGGATTATGGAGCTGATGGTGATGATCGTGATCGGTATTTCACTGCTGCTGACCAACTCGCTTGCCGGCGGCGCCCTTATGGCGGGCAGCCTGATCGGTATTTATAACTATGTATTGAAATTTGTATCAGGACTGGATACCATACCCTATACCGTACAGCGACTCACATCGCTCACGGATATTACACGGAGGATAGAATTGCAGGAAGATGATCTTCCTGCAGATGATACTAAATCCCGCACAATACCGATGATGGCGGTCAGGAAAACCGTTGCGTAAGAAGCAACCGGCAAACGGTGTGCAGGCGCCGGTAATCACAGAAGGTAAGATTGCAAAAAACGCGTTATCTTTTGCATTCAATACTTTATTATATGAGAAACGGATGCATCGTATTTCTTCTGCTTGTAAGCACAAGCGGCATTTCGCAGAAACAGAACCAGGACAGTATCGTGAAAGAATCAGAGAAAACGGAAATATGGCAACCGGTGCCCCCCGTGGTAACCCCCGGCAGTACTGCGGCAGATGCTCCATCGGATGCGATCGTGCTTTTCAATGGCGGCAGCCTTGACCAGTGGGTGAAAGAAAGCGATGGTGGAACCCCCGGCTGGAAACCGGACGGTGATGGCGCCATGACGGTGGTGAAGGGTTCCGGTAATATCAGGACCAGGGAGGCTTTCGGCAGTTGCCAGCTGCATATAGAATGGCGCGAACCATCCGCCATAGCCGGTGCCAGCCAGTCGCGCGGCAACAGCGGTATTTTTTTCATGGGCAGATACGAACTGCAGGTATTGGATTCATACAATAATCCCACTTATGTAAATGGCCAGGCAGGTAGTATTTACAAGCAGTATATCCCACTTGTAAATGCATCGAAAAAACCCGGTGAATGGCAAAGCTATGATGTGATCTTTACAGCGCCGGTGTTTGATAAGCGCGGTAAAGCGCTTATTGCTGCACACATTACTGTATTGCACAATGGCGTACTCATACAGAACAACGTGGAAATAAAAGGGTCCACCCAATGGGTAGGACAGCCTTCTTATGAAAAGCATAACAGCAAAGAGCCTCTTGTTCTGCAAGACCATGGCCGCGATGGCGGCAACCCGGTTAGCTACAGGAATATCTGGATAAGAAAATTGTAAAGCTGAACAGCGGCTCACCTGTTTCTTGTGTATCTGCTCAATACTCCTAAGTATAAATACTCTTTCCCCAACCAGCCCCGCTGCTTATCTTGCAACCTATGTCATTGATAGCGCAGCCGCAGGAGGTATTGGAATCGGTTTTTGGTTATACGGCATTCAGGCATAACCAGGAAGAGATCATTTCGCATTTGCTGAAAGGTAGCGATGCCTGTGTACTGATGCCTACCGGCGGTGGTAAAAGTCTTTGCTACCAGGTACCGGCATTGTGTTTGCCCGGCGTTACCATTGTGGTAAGTCCGCTTATTGCCCTCATGAAAGACCAGGTGGATGCATTGCTGCTGACGGGCGTAAAAGCTGCATTTCTCAACAGCTCACAAAGCGGGTATGAACAGGGAGAGATCATAGGCCAGTTGAAAAGGAATGAGCTTACTCTTTTATATGTAGCACCTGAGCGGCTGGTAGGCGGGGATGTTTCCTTCCTTCATTTTCTGAAAGATATACAGGTATCCTTGTTTGCTATTGATGAAGCGCATTGCATCAGCCAGTGGGGGCATGATTTCCGTACGGAATACCGTGTGCTGAGCCAGCTCAAAACCGTATTTCCTTCTGTACCCATCATTGCATTAACAGCAACGGCCGATCAGCTTACCAAGCAGGATATCATCGAGCAGCTGCATATACAGGGCTGCGGCGAATTTGAGAACAGCTTTAACCGCCCGAATATCTTTTACAGGGTACAACCCAAACGGGGATCGTACGAATCCATTCTTTCGTACCTGAAAGAGCATCCTGATGATAGCGGCATCATTTACTGCCTGAGCCGTGCGGCAACAGAATCCATGGCGGAAAAACTGAGGGAAGACGGCATCGCTGCCGCGGCATACCATGCCGGCCTCGACAAAACCACCCGCGATGAACGGCAGGATCTTTTCCTGAAAGATGATATCAGGGTAATGGCTGCTACCATTGCTTTTGGTATGGGCATCAACAAAAGCAATGTGCGTTTTGTGATACATGCCGATCTCCCCAAAAATATAGAAGGCTATTACCAGGAAACCGGCCGCGCAGGCCGCGATGGGCTGCCCAGTGAAGCCATACTTTTTTACAGTGCCGGTGATGTGATGAAGCTGAAAGGATTTGCACAGGTAGAAAATAACCCCGCGCAAACCAAAATATTGCTCGACAAACTGGCGCAGATGCAGCAGTTCTGCGAAACACGCACCTGCAGGAGGCAATACCTGCTGGGCTATTTTGGCGAGAAGACGGGTACTTATTGCGGTAACTGCGATACCTGCCTCGACAAACCCGAACTGCAGGATGCCACCGTAATCGCACAGAAAGTGTTGAGTACGGTATACCGTTTACACCAGTCATTCGGCATACACTATACGGCCGATATACTCCGGGGCAGCAACAGCGAAAAAATACGCGAGCAGCATAAATCCCTTTCGGTGTATGGCATTGGTAAGGACCAGCCCAAAGAAGCCTGGCTGCATTATATAAGAGAGCTGATGCATTATGGTTACCTGGAGCAGGATGCAGGAGAATATCCTGTATTAAAGCTCACGGAAAAAAGCCATGCCGTTCTTTTTAAAAAAGACCAGGTATTTCTTTCGGCACCTGTGCAGCCGGCAGCCGCGCCGGAACCGGTGGTATACCAGGCACTGCAATACGAGAAGCCGTTGTTCGACAAACTGAAACAGCTGCGCAACCGCATTGCACATGAAGAAAATGTTCCCGCCTATCTTATTTTCAGCGACAGCTCCCTGATGGACCTGGCCACCTATCTTCCGCTGTCGAAAGCAGACCTTCCATCCATTACAGGTTTTGGTGCATATAAAATAGAACGATACGGGAATGTATTCCTTGAAACAGTACAGGATTATTGCCACGATAATAACCTGGCATCACAGATAGGCCTTAAGCAAAAACGCAAACCCAAAAAGAGCGCAGCCCCGAAGGAGCGGTCAACCGAAACCCGGCAGCAAACCCTGGAAATGTTCCGGAACGGAATGACGATTGAAGAGATTACACAGGCCAGGGGCCTGTCGCAGATGACAGTGGAATCGCACCTGTCATTCTATGTTGGCAAAGGAGAACTGGACCTGCGCTTGTTTGTGAATGAAGACAAGGAAAGGG
>DASVLZ010000050.1:0-3732 GCA_036384615.1 Sediminibacterium sp. | reverse complement strand
AAAACAGTGAGGTTACGCCAGATGGCCGTTACCGCCAACCTGCAGGGCAAGGGAATTGGCCGGGCGCTGATGAGCTTTGCCGAAAACATAGCCCGCGACCGTGGCTACCGCCGTCTTACCATGCATGCCCGCAAAACCGCTATCGGTTTCTATGAAAAGAATGGCTACAGGATCTGCGGCCCCGAATTCGTGGAAGTAACGATACCGCATTTTGAGATGGAAAAGGAGCTGTAACAGCCCCGCCTATTTTTTCCCTATTTTTTTGTTCAGCATTCCCCTCAGCTCATGCCTGAAATCTTCGTCCATGCCGTCTTTGGGAACGATGAAGAAGGATTTGGCATCGAAATACAGGTGGAAGAAATGGGGGCTTTCGAAGAATTTGCTGAAACGCTGCCAGGGCCATTCCACATACCCCCTGGGATTTTCGAGGCGCACTTCGTCTTCGCGGAACCAGATCGTAAACCGGTCTTTGAATGTGGCGGCACGTTTATAAATACCATTGGGCAATATGTACCAGAAAGAAACCACCAGCAGCAGCCAGATCACAGACCCCAGCAGGAAAGGCTCCGGCCGTATCTTACGCATGTAGAATAATATGGCCGAAACGATGGCAAACACATTTACCAGTACGATCAATACCCTCACTTCGGGACGGTAAATAAAATGATACCGGAGGCCCTGTATAACTTTTTTCTTGTCGTAAGTAAAGTTGTGCTGCATACGGCGAAAGTAACTGATAAGTACGATTTATGAAGCAGGAACCGGACCAGGTATTCCCATTCCCTTGCGTACCTGTACTTATCAGGGTTTTGCAGCAAAGCCCTTCACATACTGGTCGATAGCTTCCTGCGGAAGCCGGGCATTGCCGGAGGCGATGACTATGCGGTAGCGGAAGGTGGCTGACTGCCCTTTGGCAAGCCTGAAATTGAGCACTTCCTGCCCGTTGGAAAATACTTTCTGCCCGAGCGGGTTGGCAGCAAACAGGCCGTAGTTCCGCGCATGCCAATAAGTAGGATAACCGGGGTTGGCCGGATGATCGATAATAGCGATACTGATCACATCGCCGCCTTTTCTTCCGTACAGCATACACCAGTTGCCGCGGGTACCCCATGCTGCATCTCCTTCTTTACCTGCCGATGTAAGGTAATTGCCGGTGGCGGTCCTGTCTTTGGGAGCAGTTACTGTTGTGATATTGCCGTTATCATCTTTATACTCTTTGGTTTCCGTAACAGGCAGTTCCAGTTCATGCGCCACACGTAAGCCGAGTAGGCCATCTTTTGCATCGGGAAACGATACATTCTGTTCGGCAGTAAGTTCCGTGATCCTGTCGATCACACGCACATTATCTCCTGCCTGGAACAGGTAGGTTGTTTTTTCTTTCAGCAATACATCTTTCTGCTGGTTGGTCCAGTCGGCCGCGTACACCAGTTTTCCCTGTGCCCCGCTTTTTGTTTCCAGTATGGCCGAGGTGCGTATCCACCCATAATTCTTTTTCCTGTCTGCTGCAATGGCGTAGGAGTTGTTCCAGAAATCGAGTCCGTTCACTTTTTCATAATTGAACCATAGGCCGATATGGTGCGGATGATCTGTAGGATCATTGGTTTGCGGATGCCATGGAAAGCCGCGTGTAATGGTCTGTCCGTCTGCGGCCTGTATGGGATAGAGAAAAGGTTTCTCCATCGTATCGGTATAAATAAATTCCGTAAAGGGTTTACCGCCCACGGTTATACTGATCCGCTGCTGCCCCGTGACCGGCGTTACCTGCACAGCATTCCGCTGCGCCGCAACAGGCAATACCATTCCCAAACAGAGTACTATGCTGCAAATATATTTGATCTGCCTTACCGACATACTTATTCGCATTCGTTTAGATTCCGGAATATTATAACACAGTCATGAAAACGACACATCACAATTATCATATCATACATTATCATATTATCACATCACATTAGCACATCAGCTAATTAGCTAATCAGCACATTACACCACAGGTTTTCTTTTCCCTATCAGTATCTGCATAATTACCCATGCCAGCAGATAGGCAACTGCACATACGATAAACATAATATAATAGGCAGTTTCTATCTGGTTAATTGACCGGTAATGCAGGAAAAGGTTTTTCTGTACCAGCCAGGTAAGGAAAATACCGCCAACAGATCCGAACATGCCGCCGATACCGGTTACGGATGCGGTGCATTTTTTAGGGAACATATCGCTCACAGTAGTAAAGATATTGGCGCTCCATGCCTGGTGTGCGGATGCGGCGATGCCGATCACCAGTACGGCCAGCCATTTATCTATGGAACCCAGTACAAGGGCAAACAGGATAGGCACCACGCAGAATGCATAGATGAGCATGGCCGTTCTTCTCGCTTTCAGAACGGGCCATCCTTTTTTATTGATAAAATACATAGGCAGCCAGCCTCCGAAAACACTGCCGAAGGTGGAGATAATAAATACCACTGCTACATATGGGGCCGCATCTGCAGTAGATATATTGTACTTGCTTCCGAAAAAATCAGGTAGCCAGAAAATATAGAACCACCAGATAGGGTCTGTCAGGAATTTGCCTATAGAGAAGGCCCAGGTTTGGGGGAAGCTCAGCAGTTTACCCCAGGAAAACTTCGGGGAATTATCAGTTTCAACCGGCGCTTCATCCTTATCGCTTTCTATGTAGGCCAGTTCTGCAGCACCCAGTTTTTTATGCCTGCGCGGTACTTCATACATGATGAACCAGAATATCAGCCATACGAAACCCAGCAGACCTGTTACAATAAAAGCAGACTGCCATCCCCAGCGGTTCAGCATATACGGAACCACAAGCGGCGTTACAATAGCTCCTACATTGGCACCTGAATTCAATATGCCGAAAGCATATGCCCTTTCTTTTTTGGGAAACCATTCCGCCGCCGTTTTATTAGCCGCGGGAAAATTGCCCGCTTCAGCAAGCCCCAATGCACCCCTTACGATCTTGAATCCCAAAACGGTATTTACCAGGCCTGTGGCCACACCTGCAATACTCCAGAGACCGGTAGCTACTGCATACCCGAGTTTGGTACCCAGTTTATCAATGATACCACCTGCACCCAGGAGGCCGATAGCATAAAATATTTTGAAAGTGATCTCTACATCGGCATAGTCACCATCTGTCCAGCCATATGTTGTAGTGAAAGTGGTTTTCAGAAAACTGATCACACTCCTGTCGATATAATTGATGGTGGTGGCAAAAAATAACAAGCCGCAGATGCGCCAGCGGTATTTACCGATTGTTTCTGCTGTAGTCATAAGTAGTAATCGTTAGTTATGGAAATGCTTTATTTTGATTTGACCGACTGCACAATATCCATTGCCTGCTTCGTGGCCGCGGTGATCTGTGTATAATCCCTTGCCTCGAGCAGGGCTTTTGTAATGAGCTTGCTTCCCATACCCACTGCACATACTCCAGCCTTGAACCATCCGGCAATATTGTCTTTATCCAGTTCCACGCCGCCTGTGGGCATGAAGAGAAGGCCGGGGAATATTTCTTTGATCGCGGAAAGAAAGCCCGGCCCCAGGATATTGCCCGGGAAAAGTTTGATCATTTTTGCACCAAGTGTTTCGGCCCTGATGATCTCGGAGGGCGTCATGCACCCGGGTACCCATAACATATTGTTTTTGTCGGCCACTTCCGCAACGGATTCCACCAGGCCGGGGCAGATGATATAGTCCGTGCCTGCATCGATGAATTGC
>DASVLZ010000049.1:0-2014 GCA_036384615.1 Sediminibacterium sp. | reverse complement strand
GCTGAATATCGTGATCACTCGCGGCGGGGATATACATGTGGATGGTGTGCTTACGGCGCATTCACTGGAAGAAGCAGTGAACATCGCACGCGAAAAAAATTATAAAGAATGTTTTGTAATAGGTGGTGGAGAAATTTACCGGCAGGCATTACCCGTTGCTGATAAAGTATATCTTACAAGGGTGGATGCTGTGGCCGAAGGAGATACTTTCTTTCCCGTGCCGGACCCTGCCGAATGGGGAATGAGCTGGGAAGAAGCGCACCTGCCCGATGCAAAACATGCATACGGGTATCGTTTTCAGCTCTGGGAAAAGAAGAAAGCCTGATACATGCTGCTTGCATTCATCAAGATCGCCTACTGTATTTCGGTGCCTCTGCTGTTGCTGCTGTCGGCGCAGCGCAACAAAAAAATTTCACGTGTGTCCATAAACCTGCTGGCGGTGAGTAACCTGCTTCTGGTGGGTAATTCCATTTTTTTCTGGCAGCAATTATACGGGTTCTACCAGCTGGCCAGGGATATGCATATTCATGCCCCGGTAAATATGCAACCTGATTACCTGCTGGCTGTACGGATATTGCTTATATTGATCCTGCCATTATTGTCGCTGGTGCCTATGCTGAGAAGGAACCCTGTGTTTTCGCTGGCGCTGCTGGCATTGCTGTATTCGTTCTATACGCCTTCTACCTGGTACCTGTACGAAGCAGGGTATAAAGTGATCGCTTACCTGTGTTTGCTGTGTGCGGCGTATGCCTTACTTTGGCTCGGAAATCTCTTACCTTATCAATACCCTAACCGCTGATGTATTCACCGTTCAGACTGGCCATACGTTACCTGCAATATTACCTGAAAGCCTCCAACGGTAAAGGGCATGGCATTCATTCGCCCTTCGTGTTCGATTTTGTGACCAGGGTGCTGAATGATAACAGGCATTTTTATGCGTACAGGCATATCGAGAACCTGCGGAAAATATTGCTATCGGATACCAGGATGCTCACGATAGAAGATATGGGCGCGGGATCGCGGTCTGCCAGAACAAACCGGCGCAGTGTTCAGCAGATAGCCACTTCTTCACTGAAGCCTGCCAAATTCAGCCAGTTGCTGTTCCGCATCGCTGATCACTATAAAACGCGTAACATACTGGAGCTGGGTACCTCACTGGGAATTACCACGGCTTACCTGGCATCAGCTTCGGAAAATACACGGGTGATTACGATGGAGGGGGCTGCTGAAATTGCCACGGTGGCCAAGGAAAATTTCCTGAAACTGAAGCTGAACAATATCACGCTGGTGCAGGGAAATTTTGATGATAGGCTGCAGGAAGCGATTGCAGGAATGCCTGCTATCGATCTTTGTTTTATAGATGGCAACCACCTGTATGAACCCACATTGCGCTATTACCGGCAGTTGCTTCCCGCATTACACGAATACAGCATACTGGTATTTGATGATATACACTGGAGCAGGGAAATGGAGCAGGCATGGGAAACTATCAGGGAACAGCCTGAAGTAACGATGACCATCGACCTGTTCTTTATTGGCCTGGTATTTTTCCGTAAGGAACATAAGGAGAAACAACACTTTATTATCCGTTTCTGATATGAAAGCATGCCTGGTATATATGTTGGTATTCCTGTCGGCATCGCTTGCTGCGCAGGATATATCCTTATACCGGAAAGATTATTTCACCGCAGGTGGAAAAGAACTGCCATACAGGCGCCTCTCACCGCTGACGGAAGAAGGACGGAAAAAATATCCTCTTATAATATTCCTGCATGGTTCTTTTGAGAAAGGAAATGATAATGAAAAGCAATTGGCTATCGGCGGGCGTTTCTTTCTGCGTGATTTCATACGGCAGCGGTACCCGGCCTTCATCCTGTTTCCGCAATGCCCTGAAGATGATGCATGGGCTTATTTTGAGAACAGGCTGGATCTGTCTACCGGTACGTACACCGACTGGAATTTCCCCTTCCGCAAAGAACCCAACAAGATCACAGGGCTGTTGTTACAACTGGTA
>DASVLZ010000048.1:0-2972 GCA_036384615.1 Sediminibacterium sp. | reverse complement strand
CGTATACCGCATTACGGATAAATGGGGGTATGATGATGAAGGTATACAACAGGGGCCAGGCGCCGTTCAGTTTCCTGGTCACCCGTAAGGCGGCGCCTGATGAGGTATATATATTTTCTCCTTCCAGTAAAATGATTGAATCGTATTCTGCCGGATCCAGGTGATGCTCTTTCAGTATCTGCTGCCCGAACTTTCCCTGCAGGGATGCAAACCTGAACCGGTGCCCCGGGTCATGCCGGATCACAAACTGTACCGACCTGCTGCAAAGATTGCAAACACCATCGAATAATATGATGGATGGGGAGGTCACGAGTAAAAGAAAAGCCAATAGCTAACAACCAACAGCTATTGGCTTTTTTATGCCATATTATGAAACACCTTGTTCACGTCTTCGTCCTGTTCGAGCCTTTCGATGAGTTTACTTACGTCTTCGGCCTGTTCGTCTGTTACGGGAACGGTGGTGGTGGGTATCCATTCCAGTTCTGAGCTGATGGGGGTGATGTTTTTATCTTCGAGCGCTTTCTGCAGTTTTCCGAAATCCACGAATGCGCAGCGAAGCACCAGTACGGTGTTGCCATTCTCATCTGTGCTTTCCCCCATTTCATCGAGGCCATGATCGATCAGTTCAAGTTCCAGTTCATCAATATCCAGGCCTTCGGGTTTGAGCTTGAATACGCCCATTTTTTTGAACTGGAAGCTTACGCTGCCGCTGGTGCCCATGGCACCGTTTCCTTTGTTGAAATGACTTTTTACATTGGCCACGGTGCGTACATGGTTATCGGTAGCGGTTTCCACGAGCAGGGCTACGCCGTGGGGGCCATATCCTTCGTACAGGATCTCATCAAAACTGCTGGTATCCTTGCCCTGTGCCCGTTTAATGGCAGCTTCCACGCGGTCTTTCGGCATACCCACGCTCTTGGCGTTCTGCATGCAGCGGCGGAGGGCAGGGTTGGTGGAAGAATCGGGTCCGCCGGCTTTTACGGCAATAACGATCTCCTTCCCGATACGGGTAAACTGTTTGGCCATCCGGTCCCAGCGGGCAAACATGGTGGCCTTCCTTACTTCAAATATCCGTCCCATAATTGGTTTTTAGCTGGGCAAAAATAAGTGAAAAGTCAAAAGTCAAAGGTCAAAATTGGCGGCCGGGCTTGATAAGCCGTAATCGATTATCAACGACACTTTCTGTCATTTGACCGATTAATTACCGGATTAGACGTAATGATTGCATGACCATTTTATGACGATGATGACATAAGTTATATTTGATAACCCTGTTATCACCTCAAAAACGACTATTGATGAAAAAAATGCGACTTGTGCTGCTGGCAGCAGCGTCTACTGCCATGTTCACTTACTGTAGTTCTACCAAGAAGGCCGCAGCCACCACTGCTCCTAAAAAAACCAATTACCAGGATAATGTAATGACCCTGGTAGCCACACATTGCACACCATGCCATTTCCCTGATAAGGGAGGAAATAAAAAAGCACTGGATAATTATACCGCTGTAAGCGCAAACATTGATGAGATATTGCGGCGCACGCAGCTCAATCCCGGTGAAAGAGGATTCATGCCGCAGCGCAAACCGAAATTATCCGACAGCACCATTGCTGTGCTGAAGCAGTGGAAAGCGGAAGGATTGGCAGAGAAATAACGGATTGCAGATTGCAAATGGGAGATGGCAGATTGAGAATCGGAAATACTTCCTTTTAACTCAATCTACCATCTCCCATTTGCAATCTGCAATCTTTCTTATTGTTTTTCAAAATCCGATGCATTCGGAAGAATATCACCGGGGTTGTTCAGCTTACTTTTCTTGCGGCTGTACAGGAAGTATACCACCAGGCCGATAGCCATCCATACAAATGCTACGGTGAGCGTTTGCTTATCCAGCGCCACGATCATACCGGCACAAATGATAACACCTAATATAGGTACTATAGGTACGAATGGCGTTTTGAACGGACGTTCTATTTCCGGCGATTTTTTACGCAGTATCCATACGCCCAGGCTTACAAGTACAAAGGCAAACAGGGTACCGAATGAGGTAAGGTCGCCCGCTACATTGCCCGGCACAAAGGCTGCGAATAATCCCACAAAAACAAACAGGATCATATTGGCTTTGTAAGGGGTTTTGTATTTCGGGTGCAGTTCGCCGAATGCTTTGGGGATCAGACCGTCATTACTCATGGTATAGAAGATACGGCTTTGTCCCATCAGCATCACCAGTATTACCGAAGAGAAACCGGCGAGGATCGCTACGGTTACCGCGGTAGCCAGCCATGTGTGGTCGGTCATATAAGTAGATATGGCATAAGCAACAGAGGCTTCCTTACCTGCTGTTTCGAATTCGGCATAAGGGGCCACACCTGTGAGTACATGTCCGAACAGGATATACAATATGGTACAAACAACCAGTGAGCCCATGATGCCGATAGGCATATCGCGTTTCGGGTTCTTGGCTTCCTGCGCGGCGTTACTCACCGCATCGAAGCCGATAAACGCGAAGAACACGATGGCCGCACCTCCCAACACGCCACCCCAGCCATGTTTGAAGAAGCCTTCATGGCCCGGTGTGCCTTCGGGTATCAGATAAGGAGTGTGGTTCTCCGGTTTGATGTATTGCCATCCGATAGCGATAAAGAGTATAACAATAGTCACCTTAATAAATACGATGATAGCATTTACCATAGCAGATTCTTGCGTGCCTTTGATCAGCAGCAGGGTAAGCAGCAACAGGATCAGCAATGCAGGTGCATTGAGGATACCGGATTGTACGGTAACAAGGCCTTTCAGACCTGCTGCAAGTCCTTTGTACTGGTCATCGCTGAGCTGCAGTATGCCTGCTTTGGCGGCTGATGCCAGGTCGGCAGGGAACTGGGCCAGTGCGCTGCCGGTTACGGTATAGAGTTTTTCAAATGGCGAATGGCACCATTCATATGGCACGGCGCCCCCCAATAGTTTATTCAGGTAT
>DASVLZ010000047.1:0-3129 GCA_036384615.1 Sediminibacterium sp. | reverse complement strand
CTGATAGATGAAAAAGGGAAGATCGCCAGGATCATCGCCAGGCCCAGGAGTAAACGCCATGCAGAAGAAATACTGGAAGCCTGGAATGAAACAGGAAAAGCAGAACGCAAAAAATAAAAGGTTTATACCCTTTTTATTTCTGCTCCCAGTTTCCGTAATCTCTCATCAATAAACTGGTACCCACGGTCTATCTGTTCAATATTCTGGATCACACTTTTTCCTTCGGCACTTAATGCGGCGATCAGCAATGCCTGGCCAGCCCGTATATCGGGACTGCTCATGGTAATGCCGCGGAGTTTATGGCGCCTCGCCAGTCCGATCACGGTTGCACGGTGAGGGTCGCATAAGATGATCTGGGCACCCATGTCTATGAGCTTGTCAACGAAGAACAAGCGGCTTTCGAACATTTTCTGGTGTACCAGCACGCTGCCCCTTGCCTGTGTGGCCACTACCAGCACAATGCTCAGGAGATCGGGTGTAAAACCGGGCCAGGGATGGTCGTATATGGTGAGGATGCCGCCATCGAGAAAACTCTGTATCTCGTATACTTCCTGCGCCGGCACATAGATATCATCTCCTTTTATTTCAAAACGTATACCCAGCTGTGCAAATTTTTCAGGAATTACGCCGAGATGTTCCACGCCGGCATCTTTGATCGTGATCTCGCTTTGCGTCATGGCTGCCATGCCTATAAAGCTCCCGATCTCGATCATATCGGGCAGCATGCGATGTTCTGTTCCGCGTAGGGTAGTTACACCTTCTATCACCAGTAAATTGCTGCCGATGCCGCTGATCTTTGCGCCCATCCTGTTCAGCATCCTGCACAATTGCTGCACATAGGGTTCGCATGCGGCATTGTAAATGGTGGTAATGCCTTCTGCCATTACCGCGGCCATTACAATATTGGCCGTGCCGGTAACCGAGGGCTCATCCAGCAGCATATAGCTGCCTTTCAGTTGCCGGCAACTCAGTTTAAAGCAACCGGCCGCTTCATCATATTCATAACCGGCGCCGAGTTTCTGAAAACCTATGATATGCGTATCCAGCCTTCGCCGCCCGATCTTATCGCCGCCGGGCTTAGGTATATATGCTTTGTGAAATCTTGCCAGCATAGGCCCTGCCATCATCACGCTCCCGCGCAGGCGCCCGCCTTTTTTCCGGAAAGTTTCCGATGCGAGGTAGTCAACATCAATATTATTTGCCTCGAACCGGCAGGTGCCCGGTGCGGTCCTTGTTACCTTAACGCCGATCTCTTCCAGGAGTTCTATCAGCAGGTTTACATCCAGTATGTCGGGGATATTTGAGATGGTTACGGGCTCTGCCGTAAGCAGTACGGCTGATAATACCTGCAAAGCTTCGTTCTTCGCTCCCTGCGGAACGATCTCTCCTTTCAGTTGCTTACCACCGGTTACTTCGAATGAGCTCATGCAGAGGGGGTGATTTCCTGTCAACTACTCAACCCATCAACTAATACCGCTTCTTGAACTGCCCGCCCCTGTTGTTCCCGTTGTTGCGGTTATTGCCGTTCTTGTTGCGGTTATTATTGTTGTTGCGGTTATTGCCCCTGTTGCCGCCCTGGTTGCGCCCGCCGAAGTTCTGCTGCCAGCGTCCGCTGCGGCCGGTACCATAATCATCGCGCTCAAAATTCTGGTTGCGGTGTTTGATATAGGGCGTGTTGCTGAATTCCAGTTCCCCGCCGGTAATGCTGTCGAGCTCGGTACGGATGGTATCATCATGCACCAGTTCTTTATGCCAGTTGCTGTAGGCGAGTTTCATGTAGTAGGCAATAGCATGGGCAAAGCCGGCTTTCTTTTCAGGGTCTTCTTCGCGCAGCGCTTTATCGATCACCACCTCCAGGTTCTTGCCCAGGTGCGCATATTTGGGATGGCGTTTGGGATAGGGAAGGGGATCGGGTTTCTGTTTATAGGTTTCGCGCTGGGGAATGGGGTAGGGACTGTCTACATCCAGTGAAAAATCACTGATAAAAAACAGGTGGTCCCATAGTTTGTGGCGGAAATCTTCCACGTTTTTCAGGTGCGGGTTCAGGAAACCCATCAGTTCTATCACACATTGTGCCTGTTGCTGGCGTCTTTCGCGATCTTCGATGGTCAGCAGGTATTCCACCATTTTCTGTACATGGCGGCCATATTCACGCATACCCAGGTAATTTCTTGCTGTATTGTATTCCATTGTCATACTCATCATAAACGACAAAGGTAGGGGTTTGGCCGCTTTTCTTACCTTCGCCCAATGGAAAACTTAGTGCAACAGATTGAAGGGTATCGTAAAGAGATCGCAGCTGCCGAAGCCGCCACACCGGAAGCAGCAGAGGCGTTCCGCATCAGGTACCTGGGCACAAAAGGGCTGGTGAAAAGCATTATGGGCGAAATGAAGCAGGTGCCCGCTGAGCAGAGAAGGGAGTTTGGCCAGATACTGAACGATTTTAAACTGTTCGTTGAAAACAAATACGAATCGCTGAAAGAAGGTGTTTCCGGCCAGCAGTCTTCAGACTCGGGGCTTTCCGACAGGAGCCTTCCCGGCGACCCCGTTCCCGTAGGCACCCGCCACCCGCTGAATATTGTTCGTAACCAGATCGTTTCCATTTTCAAACGGCTGGGTTTTGCCGTGGCAGAAGGGCCGGAGATAGAGGACGACTGGCACAATTTCGGGGCCATGAACCTTCCTGAAGACCATCCTGCGCGCGATATGCAGGACACCTTCTATATACACCAGAACCCCTCCTGGCTGCTGCGTACACATACCAGCAGCGTGCAGGCAAGGGTTATGGAAAAACAGAAACCGCCGATACGGGTAATATGCCCCGGGCGTGTTTACCGCAATGAGACCATCAGCGCACGTGCGCATTGCTTTTTTCACCAGGTAGAGGGATTGTATATTGATGAGAACGTGAGCTTCGCAGACCTGAAGCAGACACTGTACTTTTTTGTACAGGAAATGTTCGGTAAGGATGTGAAAGTGCGTTTCCGCCCCAGCTATTTTCCGTTTACGGAACCCAGCGCTGAAATGGATATCAGCTGTCTTATCTGCGGCGGAGAGGGATGTAATATCTGTAAACACACAGGCTGGGTAGAGATATTAGGCAGCGGCATGGTACACCCGAATGTACTC
>DASVLZ010000046.1:0-3346 GCA_036384615.1 Sediminibacterium sp. | reverse complement strand
CCCTTTCTTTGAACAAAACCGCCTCTACGGCGGCCTCGGCTACCGCTGTAACGATCTTCTAACCATAACCGCCGGCGTACTCAACCGCTTCGACAATATTTCTTCTGCCTTACAGGTAAGGAAAAATTATTTCCAGCTTGGATTCTTCATCAGCATGGAATAATGAGATAAAGTATCCCTTTCAGTTTTCAATATATTCGGTCTATGAAAAATAAAGTATCCTATATCTTTTCAAAGACAAAATGGTTCTTATTAGTTCATACATTAGTGATATTTATTGCAATGCGGGTTTATGAAAAGATATATCCTAATGACAATGATTCTTATTCCATTTTTGGGTTCTTATTCATCCTGATTCCGGGATTAGTTGTGGCTTTTATCTTTAAAAGAATCATTAAAAAGAAAATCGATGAAGATAAAACGTACAAAACAAGAACACCAACTAATCTCCCGTGAAAAGATCGCGCAAAATAAAAGAACCGTACTAAACATTCAGTACGGCTCTATCTGCAATTAGCAATCTTCCATCTGCAATCCTACTGCTCCTTTATCTCGTCATTCGCATTCCTGATCACTTTATCACCTGCATGTACATTGCCGTATATCTCCACTTTGTCTGCTGAACGGTTGCCGGTGCTCACATCTGTCTTGCGTATTTTACCATTATCGTTCCTCAGTACGTATTTGCGCTCGGTGGAGGTTACCACTGCTGAAGTGGGTACCCATACCGCTTCATTATTTCCTGTTGAGTACATCTGTACATCCGCATACATGCCGGGGGTTAATATACGGTCGGGGTTGGGCACATCTATTTCCATTCTTTCGCTGCGGTATTGTGCATTAACATTCATGGAGCGGCGGTTGATGAATCCTGTCATTCTCTTTCCCTGCAGGGCACTCACATAAAAAGATACTGTGTCCCTGTCGCGGAGCGAAGTGGTCATATTCTCGGGTATATCTACCAGCAGGCGCAGATGATCCACTTCTTTTAGTTCCAGCATGGGTTTGTCTTTCGATGCTGCACTCACCAATGCGCCGGGGTGCACATTCCGCTCCGTGATCACGCCGCTGAAAGGCGCTGTTACACGCAGGTACCCGAGCATGGTCTGCTGCATCTGCCAGTTGGCTTTTTCTGCATTGGCAATAGCGCTGTCGGCCTCCATCCTCGCCCGGCTGGTAGAGAGGTCCAGCGGTGAAATAGCGCCCGCGGTTCTTGCCGCTTCCAGCAAACGCTGGTGCCGTTCTTTGTCGATGGAATAGTCCGCCTGCGCCCTTGTATATTTTTCACGGGCCTGCAGTGCCACCTGTTCCAGTTCGGGCGCTTCCAGCACCATCAGCAGCTGGCCTTTGTTTACAGATGAGCCTACATCTACCAGCACATTCTTTACATACGCATTCAGCTTGGGAAAGATGCTCACCTCCTGGTAAGCGGCCAGCTGCGCGGGCAGTTTAATAACAGAGGATACACCGCCTTTTTCAACAGGCACCCACTGGTACTCCGGCGCCTTTTCCTTTGCTGCTGTCTTCTCTTGCTTCTGTTTGTCTGCACAGGAAGCGGCAGACAGTAGGACCAGTACAGGGAATATATATTTCTTCATAACCATGATTTAGGATTTGTGTTTGGGTAAAAGGGAAACGGGTTCAAAAGATGCTTTCTGCCTGATCCATCCATATACCAGCGGCACAATAAAGAGCGCTGCAAAAGTGGATGCGATCAGTCCGCCGATAACCGCCCTGCCGAGCGGTGCAGACTGGTCGCCTGCCTCTCCCAGCCCGCTGGCCATTGGCACCATACCTGCTATCATGGCAAGGCTGGTCATAAGGATCGGGCGCAGCCTGATGCTGGCAGCCACCGTAGCCGCCTTGAACGGATCTTTGTATTCAAAACGCAGCGCCTCAGCATTCGTAACGATCAGGATGGCATTGGCAACAGATACGCCGGTACTCATGATCATCCCCATATAGGATTGCAGGTTGAGCGTGGAACCGGTTGCCAGCAACAGCAGCATGGAACCGAGCAATACCGCGGGAACGGTTGATAATACGGCGAATGATACACCGAATGACTGGTAATTGGCCGCCAGCAGCAACAGGATCACCAGCACAGCTACCATAAGCCCCGACTGCAGTGAGTTGAGTGTTTCCGTAAGCAGTGAGGTCATGCCTTTCATTTCGGTCACCAATCCCCTCGGCGGCGTGCCCATGGCATCTATTTTTTTCTGTACTTCGGCAGCGGCAGCGCCAAGGTCTTTCCGGTAAATATTCGCGCTTACCGTAAGGAACCTGCGCGGGCCTGAACGGTCGTATTCGCCCGGCAATGTGTCCACCATCATCTGCGCCACATCCGATAATACCGGCCTGGCTTTGCCTCTTACAAGGGGAATGGAACGCAACTGTTCTATCGAATTCATCACATACTCCGGCACCTGCACCTGTACCTGGTAGGTATATGCCACACGCGTATCCAGCCATTGTATCTTTTCCGTAAAGCGGCTGGAAGATGTAGCATCGGTAATGCTCCTCGCCACTTCGGGAAGGTTGAGGCCCATCTGGGCCAGCCGCAGCCTGTCGAGCGTGATCCTGATCGTGGGAAAAGATAATGGCTGCGCTATCTGCACATCACGCAGGAAAGGAATGGTGCGCATGCTGTCGCGAAGCCTCTCTGCATAATCCCTCATCTCGTTAAAATTCTTACCAGCAACACGCACTTCCACGGGAGTGGAAGCTCCCTGCGCCATGATCTTCTCGGTAAGTTCTATCGGTTCAAACGATATTCTTACAGTGGGATATTTTTGAGCGATGCTTTTCCGCAGCGCATCTTTCAGGTCATCGAGGTTGGTATGGTATTCTTCAGAAAGGTTCAGTTGCATCAGCGCTTCATGTGTGCCGCTGTTGAATATATACAGGTTGCTGGAACCGTAACTGCTCGGTATCAGCCCTATGTATACGGAGCTGACCGCAACATTGCCTCCTGTGGTGGAATCTATCGTACCAAGAACGCCTTTTACAATACGCTCGGTATTCTCCAGGCGTGTGCCGTCCGGCGCTTTGATGCGCAGCTGCAGCTGGCCGTTATTGGTTTTGGGCAGCAGGTCCTTTCCTATCACCATAAAGCATACGGCCACGGAGAGTATGCATACGAGGAAATACAGGATCACTACAGGCTTGCGCCGCGGCATCCACCTGTTGAGCCAGGAAGCCAGTTTTACTTTCTGTCTTTGCAGGAAACTGTTTTCGTTCTTATGCTGGTTATCCTGCCTGTTGTGCATGTTCACTTCCATTCTCTCCTCCGCATCCAGTGCCATGCCTGCATGGGCATGAATGCCGGTATGCTTGTAGCGGAACA
>DASVLZ010000045.1:0-2812 GCA_036384615.1 Sediminibacterium sp. | reverse complement strand
AGCTGCTTGTTGATGCGCCCCACATCTTCAAGACTGCGGGCCAGGTGGTACTGTGCAAAATACAACCGCTCAAACACGTTTACCTTGGCGCGGGTAATATTCACATCCAGCGGTTTGTGGAGATAGTCCACGGCGCCCTCTTCAAAACCTTTCAGCGCATACTTCTCATCCTTGCTGATGGCGGTAACAAAGATGATGGCGATATCCTTTGTTCTGGAATGTGATTTGAGGATATGCGCCACTTCAAAGCCATCCATATCCGGCATCTGCACATCCAGCATGATGAGGCCGATATTTTCTGTTTTCAATACCAGCTTCAGGGCTTCATTGCCGGAGCCGGCGCGCAGGAAACGTCTTCCCGGGTGCCCGAGTATCTCTTCCAGCGAAAGAATGTTTTCAGGCCTGTCGTCAACGATCAATATGGTAAATACATGCGGGGGAGTAAGCGGCATGGTGCTTATTTAGGCGTATTACTGATAATACAATTTACGATTTGTGACGGTTCTGCGATCATAGCCTCCGGATTTTGCGCTATGCCCGCTTCCGGCATAACAGGGTAGAGGGCGGTAGCGGGCAATTGTATGATGGCGCAGCCTCCCGCAGCCATAACGGCCTGTAGTCCTGCCGCACCGTCTTTATTGGCGCCACTGAGCAATACAGCCAGCATACGGCTGCCATACACACTGGCAAAACTTTCAAAACATACATCGATGGATGGACGGCTGTAATGCACGGGCTCGGAATAATCCAGCGTAAAACTGTGGTCCGATTCTGCCAGCAAATGGTAATTCTGCGGGGCAAGATAAATGGTATTGGGCGAGATCGGTTGCTTGTCGTCAGGCTCTGTTACCCCGTGCGGGGTGCCTGTTTTCCTGCTCAGCAGTTCATCCAGCATGCTGGCCGTATTCTTCAGTCTGTGTATCACAAGCACGATGGGTGTTTCAAAACCGGCAGGCAATGCGCCGAGTATCCGGATGATCACATCCAGACTGCCGGCAGATCCTCCGATAACAATAATATCGTATCGTGGTTGTTGCATCATTCCTTTCGGCGGTACAATTTTGTGCCGGTTTGTACTTCCTCAAATGTATCGGAAAAGCTGCTGAAATCGAGCGATTCCTTCAGCCCGATGGCCAGGTAGCCCCGCGGCATCAGGCTTTCATGAAACAATCCCGTAACACGGTCCTGCAGGTACCTGTTGAAATAGATCATCACATTCCTGCAGCTGATCAGCTGGAATTCATTGAACATGCCATCGGAGACCAGGTTATGCTGCGAAAAGATGATCTGTTTGCGCAGCTCATGCTGCAGGATCACATGGTCGTACATGGCGGTATAATAATCAGAAAATTCCTGCTGTCCACCCGACTGCAGGTAGTTGGAGGTATACTCTTTCATATACCGCAGGGGAAGGATGCCCTTGCGCGCTTTTTCCAGGTTGGCGGGGTTTACATCGGTGGCATAGATGCGGGATCTTTTGAGGAGCCCGGCTTCGTGCAGCAGTATGCATACGGAAAATACCTCTTCGCCGCTGGAACATCCGGCATGCCATATTTTAATGATGGGGTAGGATGCCAGCGCCGGCAGCACTTTTTCGCGGAGCGCACGGTAATACACCGGGTCGCGAAACATCTCGGTCACATTTACGGTGATCTCTTCGAGCAACCGCCTGAAAAATGCCTCATCATTTACGAGGCGGAACTTCAGATCGTAGGCAGAGCTGCACCGGGTATCATGTATAAAACGGTTGATCCTCCGCAGCAGCGAAGCCTGTGCATAGTTGCTGAAATCATACCCGTAATGCCTGGCAATGAGCTGCAGCACTTCTTCCACTTCCTCCCGGTATGCAAACTGCCATTGTGCCATATTATGCAGAGAGCCATACACGCATCAGGGATAACAGTTTCTGCGTGTCAACCGGTTTGGTAATATAATCAGATGCGCCTGCCTTTATGCATTTTTCCCTGTCGCCGCTCATCGCTTTGGCCGTGAGTGCAATAATGGGTAATTGTTCTATATGCATATCTTTCCTGATATAGGTCATGGCTTCATATCCGTCCATCTCCGGCATCATAATATCCATCAGTACAATATCTATACCCGGGTTGGCGCGCAGCGTTTCCAGCGCCTCCCTGCCATCTGCTGCTGCAAACACCTGCATATCCTGTGCTTCCAGCAGGTTGGTGAGTGCAAATACATTGCGCATATCATCATCAGTGACCAGTACTTTCCTGCCGGCGAGGCTGCGGTCATTGATCGGCCTGTCTGCAACCGCCGCCTGCGGTTTTATTTCCGATGGCGCTTCGCGCGATGTAACCCTGAAAAGGAATAATTCCAGTTCATCTTTCAGCCGGTCGTTCACCAGCGGTGAATCGCGTACGATCACATCCGATATCTTCTTCAGCTGCAGTTCATCCGCAGGCGAAATATCCGTATCGATATAGATGATGAGGGGTATGTTGCGTGCGTGCAGCATTTCCTGTACTTGCGACAGGTGCTGCAGCCCGGCCGTAATATCTCCTTCCATATCAGCTATCACGCAGTCATAAGCGCCTTCTGCGATCCTGCTACGGGCTGCTTCCGTACCCGGCACCTGTTCAAACAATGTGCCCGGGTGTTTCTGCCTGAAAAGCTGTTCCAGGCTGTCATCCTTGAAATGGTTAACTGAGATGATCAGCACTTTCCTGAACTGGTCTTCGAGTTGTGTGCCGATAGAGGCGAATGCTTTTTCAAGCCCTTCCCGGTCAACCGGTTTTTTAAGATAAGCTAAAGCCCCTGCAGTGTTGAGGCGGTTATCATCGAAAGCGGAAAT
>DASVLZ010000044.1:0-2923 GCA_036384615.1 Sediminibacterium sp. | reverse complement strand
CAGGACCAATTCTTTACAGGAGCTGATGGAACTGATCAGGGGAAGGTATGTGGATAATGTGGCGGTGGACAGCATCAGTGAAGCTGCGGCAGGCGAACTGCTTTCGAGGCTGGACCCGCATTCGGTATTCATACCCGCTTCCCGCCTCAGGAATGTGAACGAGGAACTACAGGGGAATTTCCAGGGCATAGGCATCGAATTCCAGCTGATAGCAGATACTGTGAATGTAATGACGATAATGCCTGGCGGCCCCTCGGAAAAAGCGGGGCTGCAGGTGGGTGATAAGCTGACCAGGGTGAATGATACGCTGGTACTTTCAGGAAAAAAACGGGAGATAGATGATATACGCCATATGCTTCGTGGTGATGCCGACAGTAAAGTAAAGGTATCGTACCTGCGTAATGGCGCCATTCGCGAAGCGATGATCACCCGCGGCACCATTCCGGTATATGCTGTGGATGCGGCTTATATTATTGCGCCGAAAACAGGGTACATACGCATTAACCGGTTTGCGGAAAGGACCTATGAAGAGTTTATGCAGGCGATGGAGAAACTGCAGAAGCAGGGAATGGAGAAACTGATCTTAGACCTGCGCGGCAACGGGGGCGGCCTGCTGAAGGAAGCTACCGATATAGCAGATGAATTCCTGGAAGGCGATAAGCTGATCGTATATACCGAAGGAGCGCATGTGCCGAGAATGGACTACCGCTGCAGGCGTGATGGCATCTTTGAAAAAGGACAGCTGGAAGTGCTGGTGGATGAAAACTCCGCTTCGGCAAGTGAAGTGCTGGCAGGCGCCCTGCAGGATTGGGACAGGGCCACGATCATAGGCCGCAGGTCTTTCGGTAAGGGACTGGTACAGCAGCAATTCCAGCTTACGGATGGCAGCGCTGTACGACTTACGGTTGCGCGGTATTTTACCCCGCTGGGCCGCAATATCCAGAAGCCATACAGCAGCGGCAAGGCACAATACCAGGCAGAACTGGCTGCCCGCTTCCATAACGGTGAAGTGATGAACGGCGATACTGCCAATCACTCCGGCAAAGCCTATACCACACCGGGAGGCCATACGGTATATGGCGGCGGCGGTATTACTCCTGACCTGTTCGTGCCCTTCGATACCACGCGTCTCGATCCCGTTATAACAAAGCTCTATTACAGGTATACGCTCCCGAATTTTGTGTACAGCTATTATGTGCAGAACCGTTCTCTCTTCAATAATATCCATACTGCAGACCAGCTGGTATCGGGTTTTGTGCCCGCAGAAAATGAATGGCAGCAGCTGGTGTCTTTTGCCCGGAAGGATAGTATCCTGCTGAACAACGTTACTGCGCGCGACAAAGACGAACTGCTGAAAAAAATGCAGGCGCTTATGGGCCGCCAGCTATGGCGTACCCAGGGCTACCTGGAGGTAGCCAACCGTAGTGATTCAACGGTGATGAAAGCGCTGGAGAGAATGAACTTAAAAAAACCTATTTTGCGGGCAAATTAACATGGTATGACTATTGAAGCATTCAAAGAACTGACGATGGAGCAAAAGCTCAAAGAACTGAGGTACCAGGGCGAACTGCTTGGTTCTTATGAGCGTAACAACGAGCACAATGGCCCCAAGACCCCCGGGGATATTTTTGCCTTATATGATTTCTGGGTATACCTGAGCGATGATGAAGAAACCATCATCCCTTCCCGCAGGAACCCGCTGGCAACAGCAGAAGAAGAATAAAGAAGAAAAACACTGTTCCGGCTTTTCTGTTCTCATAGAGAAGCCCTCAGTGTCAGGGAGAATGGAATTTCTATGTGCTGAACGGATTTTTCGAGGATCAGTTGCGCAGTCTTTTCGCCCATCATCTGAAAATCAGTAGAGATAGTGGTAATGCCGTTGAGGATCACTTTTTTCAACGGGGTTTCATTGTAGGAGATCAGTCCCACATGCTTTCCCAGTTTCATCCTGGTGGCTAATATTTTTTCTATCAGTGTCACCAGGTCGTCTTCCATCAGGTTGATGTATGCTTCTCCCTCCTTGATGGGTTCATTGGCAATATTGTGCACCACTTTATAGTTGAATGCATATTGCTGGCAGAACCTTGTATATCCTGTCACGATTTCCTGCGGGTGATAGGTGTAGGCAGGAACGATCATTTTGATCGTGTGGTATTTGCTCAGGTTCGGCAATGCCTGTTCCAGCGCTTCATAAATATCTTTCTCGAAATTCTCATATACAGCTCCGTACTGGCCATGGATACCGGGAATGAGCTTGTCGAGCAGGATCAGTTTCTCAACAGGTATGGAGTTGATCACATCATGTGCATTCTCCGCGCCATCGAGAAAATGCGGTATGATCACATAATGCGTATAATCCCTGCTGGTATTCTGTATCAGCCTTTTGAAAAAATCGAAGTCGTTGTTGTAGATATAAAAGTCCACGAAAGCCAGGTCGCCCAATGAGCTTACGATAGCATCATAAATGATCTTTTTGTGTGAGCTCAGCTTGTTGAACAACAGGAAGATCTTAAGCGGTTGCTCCACCTGGCTGTTCAATACAAAATATCCTTTACCTGGCACAGAACCCAGCACACCGATCTTTTTCAGGTATTTATATCCTTTCTCAGCGGTATCCCTCGATATCTCGAATTCAAAACTGAGTTCATTGATGGAAGGAAGCACCTGGTCTTTTTTAATACGCCCATCACCGATTGCTTTGATCAGCGAATTGGCCAGCTGAAGGTATTTGGGCGTGGCTGAATAGTAGTCGATATACAGGTATTCAAAAACCGGGTTCGTTTTCATGGCAGGGTAAGGTATCGGTAAATTATGGAAATTCCCAACACCCATGACAGTCCATGACGGCAGAAAAAACTGCCCGCTCTATTTTTGAAGGCTTTAACTTGTAGATTATTCAGCATCGAAAACACAACCCATGGGT
>DASVLZ010000043.1:0-3875 GCA_036384615.1 Sediminibacterium sp. | reverse complement strand
CCCCATGTATCACGATCAGGGAAGGTTGTTTGTGGGCGATGGCGAGGTCGAACCATTTTTCGAATTCGGATAACTGTATGCCCAGTATCTCTATATTGCTAAGTTGCCCGTAATGGTCGGTAAGCTTTTCAATATGCAGGTCCACTACCGAGCGCGCCGGCGGCAGGTGCTGCCTGATATTGCCCGCATCATATATTTTGAAACCCCGCGCCGCAAGCGGGCCCAGTTCTATCCGGTTATCCATTTCCCTTTCGGGATACGTTTTGAATAACTGGTAAGAGATCGTAGGTTCATTCTTCTCCTTCATCTCTTCTATCTTCCGGAAAACCTGTTTGGGTTTCAGCTTCAGGATAGCTTCAAAATGTGAAGCTTTCTTTTTGTCTTCATTCGGCAGGGAGAAATCTACCGAGAACGACAGGCTGTCATTCACCGATTCAAAGGGAATATCATGCAGGTAAAAATCATGTGACGCTGCTATTTCATTCTCCAGTGTAAAATGATCGCGTCCCATCAGTTGCTGCCTGTAAGTAAACCTGTATGCGAGTGAGGTTTTATTAACAAGATGTATTTTGAGCAACTCCACTACCTCATCATTAAAATCATCCAGCGCAAATTTGGGAACGAAGGACAGCCATACACCATCTGCCACGGCTATTGTATTGGGCCTGGGTTTTTCTTTCGGCAGGTTGTCCACATATATTTTCTGCGGAGGCGTTTTTTGTTGAGGCGTTTCCTTCTTCTTTGTAAAACGGTAGAAATACGGGAAATCGATCTGGTCCATATAGGCGGGAAATTTTACTCCCCGCACCTCTATCATCACCATCTTATCATTCATGATCTCCACAACCTTGCCTTCTTCATTGCTGTGCAGCACGATAATATCGTCTCCAACCTGGTATTTCATTGGGCAAAAATAAGTTGATAAGTTGATAGGTATGTTCCGACTTGTGAACTTATCAACCTATCAACTTATCAACTTACCTCAGTTTACTCCGTTTCCTGCCATAGAAGAAATAGATGAACAGGCCGATCACGAGCCAGGAAAGGAACCAGGCCCAGTTGCTTTTGGTCATGCCCGTGAGAAGGTACATGCAGGTGGTAAGCCCCAGCAGCGGTATCAGCGAATAGTTTTTCAGGAAGGCTGCCACCGCTATGCAGATGCAGGCTATCCAGAATATGATCAGGGATATTTGCGTGGTGGCGGCATCCATAAAAGATATTTTCCCGGATACATAATCGGGGTTGGCGGAATAATCAAAATGGAAGAGGTCGCTGTAATAATCTTTCACAAACACACCCAGCACCACCAGTACGGCAGCCACCAGCAGCGGGAAGATATACTTGCCATTGATATAAGGCATGTTGAAACGCCCGGGCTCTTTTTCCTTTCTCGGGATCAGCAGCACACCTCCGCATACCAGTACAAACGCAAACAGGGTGGCAATGCTGGTGAAATCGAGCACAAATTCCTTATCGGTAAAAATGATGGAAGTACCCACCACCATACCGGTTACAATAGTGGAAAATGAGGGTGTCTTGAATTTCTTATGTATGGTCTGGAATACAGGCGGCAAAAGCCCATCGCGGCTCATGCTCATCCATATCCTGGGTTGCCCCATCTGGAACACCAGCAGTACGCTGGTCATGGCAATCACTGCGCAGATGGCTACCAGGAACTGCATCCAGCCTACATTCAGGTTCTGTGACTCAAAGATGAATGCCAGCGGGTCGCCTACATTTTCAAACTTGGAATATACCACCGCCCCGGTAAGCACCAGCGCAAGCAGGATGTACAGAACAGTACATATGACAAGTGATAAGATCATTCCCCTCGGAAGATCGCGCTGTGGATTGCGGCTCTCTTCGGCAAGCACGCTTACCGCATCAAAACCGATATACGCAAAGAATACACCACTCACCGCGGCCATCACACCGCTGAAGCCATTGGGCATAAACGACCGGCCGCCTTCCGCACTCACGGGGAGCCAGTTAGCAGTGAGGTCATTGGAGAAGATGAGGTAGCCGCCCACCAGTATCACGAGCAATACCACGGTCAGTTTCAGTATCACCATGATATTGCTGAAATTCCGGCTCTCTTTAATGCCGCGGTAAACCAGGTAAGTGATCAGCACATTGATCAGCAATGCCGGCAGGTCGAGGATAATGCGCAGGCCGGCAACCTGTGCAGACTGGTTCCAGGCATTGAGCAGTTCGAGGTTGGCTTTCTTGGAAAGGAATTCGCTGCGCATCGCTTCATCCGTAATAGCGGCCAGCTTTTCCACCGCCATCTTCGCTTCTATATAGCTGCAGCTGAAATAATCGGGTATATGTATGTTGATCTTGGATAAGAAAGAAGTGAAATAATCGCTCCAGGAAAAAGACACATAGATATTTCCTATCGAATATTCCATGATCAGCGCCCAGCCGATGACCCAGGCAAACAGTTCGCCGAAAGAAGCGTATGCATATGTATATGCGCTGCCCGCCACCGGTATGCGGCTGGCAAACTCTGAATAACAGAAAGCGGTAAATGCGCAGCCTATGCCGCAGATCACGAACAGCAATACCACGCCGGGGCCCCCGGAAAATACCGCCCCTCCCAGGCTGCTGAAACTACCCGCGCCGATGATGGCTGCAATACCGAAAAAGGCAAGGTCCCTTACCGTGAGCACCCGTTTCAATCCTGTACCATGCCCATCCGTATTGGCAGCTGAATCGGCTAATATCTTGTCGATACTTTTTGTGCGGAATAATGAATTGGACATGTAAGCGCTGTTTTGGCTGGTCTAAAGCTAAGTGAATTTTCAAATAATGGAATCACATCATCTGTCATCAATATTCTCTCTGGATCAGGAAGGAAGCCAGCTCCTGCAGGGGCTGCTTGCGGGCAGATACCACGGCTATGGCGTCCAGGTGTTTCATGGCTGTATGCAGGTAAGCATCTTTCAGTTCCCTGGCCCATGCATCCACATTACACTCCCGGAAAATGGATAATACCTCCTGCACTTTTCCCGGGGCATCTGTTTGCAGCAGTTGATGGAGCCGTTCTTTCTGCTCCCCGTTGGCAACCGACATTGCATGCAGCAGCAGGAAGGTTTTTTTGTTCTGCCGGATATCACCCCCCGTTTCCTTGCCGAATTTTTCGGGGTCACCGAATGCATCAAGATAATCGTCCTGCACCTGGAAAGCAATGCCCAGGTTGCGGCCAAACTCATAAATATGGCGGCAGTTGCCTTCACTGGCGCCTCCTATGATGGCGCCCATTTCAAGGCTGGCGGCAAGCAGTACAGAAGTTTTCAGGCTGATCATGTGCAGGTAGGCATCCATCGATACATCATCCGTTCTTTCAAAATCCATATCCATCTGCTGGCCCTCACACACTTCTGTGGCCGTTTTGCTGAACAGTGCCAGTATGCGTTGCAGATATTGCGGGTCAATACCGTTCAGGTATTCATAGGCGCGGATCATCATCACATCACCGGTAAGGATGGCGGTGTTTGCACCATATTTCATGTGCACGGTTTCCATACCGCGCCGCAATGGCGCCTGGTCCATAATATCATCATGGATGAGTGTGAAATTGTGAAACAGTTCTATAGCCGTAGCCACCCGGTAACTGTCGCTGCGTATATCGCCGAACAGTTCATTACCCATAAGGCACATAACGGGGCGTATGCGTTTACCGCCCCATGATAAAAAATATTCGGCTGGTTCATAGAGGGTAAAAGGTGTTGCGGGAAAATGACGCGAAGCGAATTGTTCGCCGAAGCCTGTTACCAATTCCTTAAAACTGTGCATGGCACAAACCTAAAACATAAAGCCGTTCCAACCTTAACTAATCTTTGATACGGATGAACAGGAGATTGGCATAGTTT
>DASVLZ010000042.1:0-7241 GCA_036384615.1 Sediminibacterium sp. | reverse complement strand
CTGAGCAACGGTTATTTTGGCGAGCAACTGGCGGTTACCGGTTTACACGATGCCGTCAGGAACCAGTTGCAGCATCTCGAAAGAACGGGATTGTTCTCCATCAGTTTTGTGTCTGAGATAGATGGTATGCAAATAGATGCCAACAAGATCGTCTTCCTGTACCGGATGGTGCAGGAATCACTGAATAATATTGTGAAACACGCTTCCGCAAACCATATTGATGTACAACTGCTGTACCGGGAAGACCGTATCCATATTCTCATTGCAGACAACGGGAAAGGATTCGATGATGAGGAAGGTATTTTTTCCCGGGGGATTGGTTTACGAAGTATACGCCAGCGTGCCGAGATGATCCATGCAACCGTTGCCGTTAACAGCGTGGTGAACAAAGGCACTGCCATTCATTTAACCTGCAAACCCGATGGAACATGATCAGGATCGCTATCGTTGACGACCACGTTATACTGCGCAAAGGCCTGGAAGCGCTTATTCATATGTTTGATGACCAGAAGGTGGTCATGCAGGCAGGTAATGGCCATGAACTGATTGAACAGTTATCATACACAGAAACCCTGCCCGATGTGGTGCTGATGGATATTACCATGCCTGTTATGGATGGTATAGCCGCCTCGCACTGGCTGAAGATCCATTACCCGCAGGTAAGGGTACTTGCGCTGAGTATGATCCATAACGACCATATGATCATGCGCATGCTCAAAAGCGGGGCCAGGGGTTATGTACTCAAAAACAGTGAACCGCTGCAGCTGCATACTGCCATCAGCCATGTATATTACCAGGGATTCTATTTCAATGACCTGATCAGCTTCCGGCTTTGCAGGAACGAGGCGGAAGGCCCGCTGCCGGGGATGCTGCTTACGGAAAAGGAGATCGTTTTTGTTCGGATGGCCTGCACGGAAAAAACATACAAAGAGATTGCCCTGGAAATGGGATTGAGCCCCCGCACGATTGACGGCTACCGCGATGCGGTCTTTATTAAGCTGAATGTCAAGTCGCGCATTGGCATAGCGCTCTATGCCATACGCAACGGGATCGTTGTTCTGTAGGTTTTTTAAAAAAACGGGATTTTTCCCGTATGCCACTAAAAAACAGCCTGGTATTTTTACATCGCTAATAGAAAAGCGCGCCTGCGCCGGTGGTACAGCGATCATGACCGGGGGGAATTGCTCCGTTGTTCCGCTTCTATACAGCAGTTTTCCTTATGCGTTAGCAGATGGAAAGTCTTACTTGGGGGAAGGAGAGGGCTACCTCTCCTTTTTTTCTATGATCATGGCCGCCACCCTTTCTCCATCCATGGCAGCGCTTACTATGCCACCGGCATATCCCGCTCCCTCGCCGCAGGGATAGAGGTTATTCAACTGGGGATGACAGAGTGTATCGTTGTGCCTGGGTATACGTACCGGTGATGAAGTGCGGCTTTCGGTTGCCACCACTACGGCTTCGTTGGTAAGGTATCCTTTCATTTTCCTGTCAAACGCCTGGAAACCTTTCTGCAGGCTTTTGGCTACGAATACAGGCAGCACTTCTTCCAAACGGCCGGGTACAATGCCCGGCAGGTAACTGCATGCGGGAAGCGTAGCAGAATGTTTTCTCTGTACAAAATCCACCATCCGCTGTGCCGGCGCTTTCAGTCCTCCCCCGCCGGCTGTATAAGCCGCTCTCTCCACTGCCTGCTGAAAATGCAGCAGGGTAAGCGGATGGTTTCCCTGGCGATAGCTTTCTTTCTGCTGTTTATCCAGACCGCCATGATCCAGCAGGTACTGTATGGCATCTGTCATGGATACCTGCACCACCATTCCGCTGTTGGCATAGGGGTTATTACGTTTGCTCGGGCTCCAGCCGTTTACCACGATCTCACCGGGTGCTGTTGCCGCCGGGGCGATGATACCGCCGGGACACATGCAAAAACTGAACACCCCTTTTTCGTTCACCTGCTCCACCAGGCTATACGAGGCCGGCGGCAAATGAATATCGCGTAAAGACTGGTGGTACTGGATCGAATCGATCAGGCTTTGCGGATGTTCTATGCGCACGCCCAATGCGAAAGGTTTCGGTTCGAGGAGAAGACCTTTTGTATGGAATAGGGTAAAGATGTCCCTGGCCGAATGGCCTGTGGCAAGGATGATATCATCTGCCTGCATCAGCTCGCCATCGGCAGTACGTATACTGTGTACGATATCTTTTTCTATAATGATATCTTCCAGCTTTTTTTCAAACAGCACATTGCCGCCCGATTGTATGATCTGCTGCCGCATGGCGGTGATGATATGCGGCAGTTTATTCGTTCCTATATGCGGATGGGCTTCATATAATATGCGTTCATCGGCGCCGAACTGGTGCAGTATATTCAGTATACGGCCTATATCGCCGCGCTTGCTGCTGCGGGTGTACAGTTTGCCATCGCTGTATGTACCGGCGCCTCCTTCTCCAAAGCAATAATTGCTTTCGGGGTTTACGATGCCCTGGCGGTTCATGGCGGCGAGGTCGCGCCGTCTTGCCTTCACATCTTTTCCCCTTTCCAGTACTATGGGGCGTATGCCGGCTTCTACGAGCCTGAGGGCGGCAAACAATCCTGCCGGCCCGGCTCCTATGATGAGCGCGGTATGTTTTGCCTGTGATACATCCCTGAAACTTACAGGCGTTAATTTTCTATGGTGGAAAGGTTCATCTACAAAAGCTTTCACCGAAAGGTTGATCCATACCTGCCTGCCGCGGGCATCGATGGATTGCCGCATACGGTAAAACCCGGTGATGCTGTCATCGGCGGCGCCCAGCGTTTGCGCAAGCCGCCGCCGTATGGAAACATCATCGCCGGCTTCAGCAGGCGTGAGTTGCAGGGAAAGCTCTTTTTGCATATGGTTAGGTATTTATCCTAAGAATGCCGAACAGTTGCCGGTTCATCAGAACGGCAGGTCGTCTGCCGCATCAGCGGGCGGCGGCATATCATTATAGGCATCCGTTTCACCGGTGCCGAGTTTTACAGATTCCATTCTCCAGGCATCCAGGTTGGTGATATAATTCTCCCTGCCATCCTTTACCCATTTGGTACCCTTGATGTTGAACTGCACTTTTACTTCATCACCCAGACGGAACCTGTCGGGCATGGCTGTTCTGTCCTGCACACATTGAAACTTTGCATAATTGGTAATAACTCTACCGCCAATATCTTCTGTTTTTTCAATAACGAATTCCCTCGTTTTAAAGGTTTCCGTGCGCTGAACGATATCAAAAACCGCCACCAGTTTGCCTGTTATTTCGTATGACATGATCGTGTAAATTTTACTCGGTCCAAAGTAATGGTAAAATCCGGAGGAAGGCTAAAAAAAATAACCTGTCCTGTTGAAATAGTACTATCTTGTCAGGAACACACAATCCGTAACCGATGGCATCTCCTGCTATATTGTTTCCCATAAACCATGCAACCTGCAGGCGAGCGATCAGTCAATCCGGGTAAAGGGTTGATGTATAGCGCTTAATTTTTTCAATCATTACGCCATACACATTAAGGTTTTACATTTACGAGAAGCGGGACAAACCGGTGTTACAACGGCGGACGTTTGCAGATAACACATCCAGTTCATTTTGTCAAGTTTTTTTAGCCTTTACGGGAAAAATCCCGTAATTATTTTTCCTGTCGTCAGAAGTAAAAAAACAAGGCAATAAAAAATTTTTTTTTCAACATAAAGTATACATATTCGCACCCCTGATTTATTTTTTTTCAACATTTCCACAAATGGAGAAAATAAAATAACTTGAAGGTTTGAAGGAAACGGGTAGGGGGCAGACAGGCATAATACATCAACTCATTATAATATTACTAACCTACGATGACCAAAAGCGCTGAAACTGTCTGGAACAATTGTTTGAAGATCATCAAAGACATTGTAGAGTGGCAACATTTCAAAACCTGGTTCGAACCTATCACCCCTGTTGAACTCAAAGGCAATGTGCTGCTGATACAGGTTCCCAGCCAGTTCTTCTATGAATACCTGGAAGAGCATTATGTAACCCTGTTAGCCAAAACGCTGAAACGTGAACTGGGCAAGGATGCCAGGCTGGAATACCGCATTATGGTAGACAGCGGCAATACCAATGGCCGTAACGGCACCATGGATGTGCCAGCGAGCAGTATGAAGACCTATAATAACAATGAAATGAATTTTCCACTGGTGATCGATAACCCGGTGAAGAATCCGTTTGTTATTCCGGGTCTTAAAAAAATGCAGATCGATCCCCAGCTGAATCATATGTATGTGTTTGATTCATTTATTGAGGGCGACTGTAACCGTGTGGCCAGGCGTGCCGGCAAAACCGTAGCGGAAAAGCCCGGCGCCAATTCATTTAACCCGCTGGTGATCTATGGCGGCGTGGGACTTGGGAAAACCCACCTGGCGCAGGCCATCGGCAACGAGGTAAAAAGACTGCACCCCGGCAAAGTGGTATTGTATGTGAGCAGTGAAAAGTTCATCAACCAGTTCCAGGACCACAGCCGTAATAATGCCATCAATGATTTCATTCATTTTTACCAGCTGATCGATGTGCTGATCATTGATGATGTGCAGTTCTTCAGCCGGGCGGAAAAAAGCCAGGATGCGTTCTTTGCCATCTTCAACCACCTGCACCAGAGCGGCAAGCAGCTGGTGCTTACTTCTGACAAGCCCCCGAAAGACCTTGACGGTATGCAGGAAAGACTGCTGAGCCGTTTCCGCTGGGGACTGAGCGCCGACCTGCAGATACCCGATTACGAGACGCGGATAGAGATACTGGAGAAAAAGATGAAGAACGATGGCCTGGATATGCCGAAAGAAGTGGTGAAGTATGTGGCCTATAATATCAATACCAATGTACGCGAACTGGAGGGAGCACTGATATCATTACTGGCACAGTCATCGCTCAACAAGAAGGAGATCGATGTGGAGCTGGCCAAAAAAGTGCTCAGGAACTTTGTGAAGACCAGCAGCAAGGAGATCACTATTGATGCCATCCAGAAAATGGTATGCGAATACTTTGATGTATCGTACGACAAACTGCTGCAGAAAACGCGCAAAAGGGAGATCGTACAGGCCAGGCAGATCACTATGTACCTGGCCAAGGCGTTTACCAAAAACTCACTCAAGACAATCGGCGAGCATTTTGGCGGCCGTGACCATACCACGGTGATCCACTCCTGCCAGACGGTGAAGGACCTCATGGATACGGATTCCATCTTCCGTGAGAATGTGATGGAGCTGACGCAGAAAGTACAGCTGGCGGCTATGTAAATGCCCCATCAATAAGAAACATTTTTGGCAAATAACCTCCTGCGGCCTATTTTTGCAGCCCTCTCTGAAAAGAGGGGAACGGTGAGGTGGATGAGTGGCTGAAATCAGTAGTTTGCTAAACTGCCGTACGGGTCAAACTGTACCGCGGGTTCGAATCCCGCCCTCACCGCGAAGAATGTCGAATATCGAACAAGGAATATCGAATGTCGATCGGATACTTATTTATTTCGGCATTCTATATTCCTTGTTCACTATCCGGTGATCTGATCGGGAAGTAGCGCAGGCCGGTAGCGCACCTGGTTTGGGACCAGGGGGTCGCAGGTTCGAATCCTGTCTTCCCGACGAAACAGGAGATCAATCGAAAGATTGGTCTCTTTTTATTTTACCCCGACAGAGACTTGTTGACACGCTGAAACCCTTATCCAGTGTGCATTTCAGCCGATCTGTCTTGTGACAGTTTGACTTTCTCCCTCTTACAAAATGTTAATATCGATTTGAATTTTCTGAATAACATAGCAGAAAATATCAAAAAATATCAGGCTTGTTGAGCGTAAATCCTTGAGATGTTTCCGGCACGCGGCTTGGACTCAAGGAATTCTTGAAACAAATTGGTTTACAATTAATTAGGAAATTATTTATGACCTGATTTGACGTAATCCGACTTGGATTCGAACCTGCGGGACACGTAGAAAATGTGCAGAAAGAATCAAATTATTTCAAAACGAATTAAAAAAGCCTGGTATGACAAGCACACACACGTTCGCGGTAGACATCATCATCCGCCGCAACAAAGCCGATAAGGAAAAAGCATTGATCTATGCAAGGATCACAGTCGATGGGGACGCCAGAGAAATCTCACTGAAAGAAAGTATTGCGGTTGCCGAATGGGACAGCAAAACAGAGACGGTGACAGGGAAATCTGTCCGCGTCAAATACATCAACAATGTGATCTGTGAAACACGGCAACACATCAAAGACAAATACCGCTGGATGCGGTGCGAAGAAATGGACATCACGGCCGAATCACTCAAACAATTTTACCTCGGTGAAGCGATCGCCCAAAAAGGAAAACAACTCTTCGATCTGCTGGATTATTTCACCAGGATTTTTGGGGCAAAACTTAAACAGGGAGGGTTCAAGAACTACAAAACCACCATTGCCTACGTGAAAGCTTTCGCCAGCCAGCATTTTGGAGGAAAAACAGTTTACCTGAAACAGGTCGATATGCAGTTCGCGACCGATCTGGAACACTACATCCGCACACAGCCCCTGAAGGATTTTGACCCCTGCCTGGGCAACGGAGTTGCCAAACACATCCAGCGCTTCAAACGGATCATGAACTGGGCAGCTGAAATCAAGTGGGTTAAGGTCAATGAAATCGACCCTTACAAATGCCCGTTAAAAAAATCCCGGCGCAAAAAGCTGACTATGGAGGAAGTGTTGCAACTGGAAAGCAAACATTTCCAGGATGAAAATTTGAACTACGTGCGGGATCTGTTTATCTTTTCCTGTTATACAAGCTTCGCCTATATTGATGTCATAACCCTTACAGAAGAAGATTTTGAGTTTGAAATGGATGGTAAGATCTGGTGTTTGAAATACAGGGTGAAATCAGAAGAGTTGCAGCGCGTCCTGATGTTGAAATCAGCAACACGCATTTTGCACAGGTACCGGGGCAGGGAGAAATCTGCAGAAACAAAAGCGATCTTCCCCTTCCTCACCAATCAATATGTTAACCGGTGCCTGCATATTATTCAAAATGCTTGCGAGATCACCACGCCCATCACCTTCCACGTTGCAAGGCACACGTTTGCCAAAACGGTCGCTCTCAAAAATGGTGTGCCCATGGAAACCATACAGAAGATCATGGGGCACACCAAAATCACCACCACGCAGATTTATGCGGACGTGGATGAAGAGAAGATCATTGATGATTTCAGCAAACTTGAAGAGAGGCTCGAT
>DASVLZ010000041.1:0-4310 GCA_036384615.1 Sediminibacterium sp. | reverse complement strand
TCACCGCGCTGTTTTGCGATCCTGATGGCCTCATTATATTCTTCCAGTGCCGGTTCCGGCTGGAAACGGAAAAGAAAGCGGTTCCCAAGCCGGAGGTTATTTTCTGCAGGGTCATCTTTTCTCTGGGCATACAGCAGGAATGCCGGCAGTACAAACAATATCAACAGGAAACGGTAAACCATACTTTACTTGGAACTTAAAACTAAGCATATCAGTGAAACAGGCAATTCCATTGAGCAGGATGCGGGATCGGGCGAGCCGTTGGCAGTAAGATGTACTTACAAAGATTTTCATGCGCCATAGGTTCCCGCAAATGCATGGGTCATAAAACCACGCAGGAGAGCCAGGCTCGGCGATGACTGTAAACCCGCGATCAATGCCGAGGCCCGTCGGTACTCCCCTAAATCCATACTGAACACATCACCTTCAATCTGTTCCCATACCTCGGTGAGGCTGTCTTTCAGGAAAAGATGGGCAGACGGATCACCTATCGATTCTTCAACAATGGCAACAAACGCTCCGCGTACTGCGGTAGCGATCTCTCTCATTTTGCTGCCTAATGGTGTTCTGTCGTCTTCCGGAATACGCATTGCATTGGCAACCGACAGGGGGTCCTCCGAAGCGGCAATCTCATTAACAGCATGTTGTACAGTACCCGATAAAAACCCGATAGCGGAATTGGTCAGTGAATTTCCTGCCCAGAGATTGCCCTTATAGTTATGCAGTATCTTCCAGATATTCCTTTTTTTCACCCGGCGGCTATGGCCGGCGTCGAGGGATACACCTTCTCTAAACTCCGCAATCCATGCGTCCAGTGCATCATCAGCCTCCGGCAGGTTTTCAGCCGCATATCCTAACAGGTGCGAGGGGATCACGTGCCGTGATGCACTGCCCTCTCCGCCTCCTGCTGAATGTTGCCGCAGATCGTTGATCACAGCCTCGAAATTCGGCCGTTTTCCTAAAGTCTGTGGCCGCTCGGCTACACCTCTCATGTTGATCCGCGAAGAAGCAAGTCCCTGGTCAGCCACAAAATCCACAAACGCTTCTTCTGAATCGAACTCCTGACCGTGCAAGACCCCGGTTCCGGCAAGCGAATCATGACAGGCAGAGAGTAAACTCCTGGTAACGGAATAATGGTTTTGCTGCATGATCCGCTGCACCCTGCCGATGAATGCCCTGCGCATTTCCAATTCCGTTCCATTGTATATATCGGCTACTATACGAGTGGCCCGCTGTACGGGAGGCGTACCCGGAGGCGGCGAAACACCCGGAGCCAATCTCTGTAAAGGCAATACACCTTGCATTTGAAATAACGGCTCCGCCTGCGCCGCATCCTCGTTTTGCTGCAGAACAGGTACCGCAGGCAAACTCACACCGCCACTGTTGCCCGGCGGGCGCACCTGTGCAGCATTATTTCTGCCGGACTGCTTATGTTCTGACTGCAAATACATGGCTGTATGATAGAAACGTATACAGATCCTGCGGCGGGGGAATGGGCGGGCAGGGATCCTGTTTGTAAGGTAATGAAAAAAGAAATTTCAGAAAAAAAGGATGGAATTCCAAACTAATCGTAATATTGCGATACATATGGGGACAACAAAATCAGAATTATTTACCCGTCAGCAGAATGAGCTGGCAGCCATGGCCAAAGCCATTGCACACCCGGCGCGTATTGCCATACTTCAATACCTGGTAAAAAAGAATGCCTGCGTTTGTGGAGATATTGTGGAGGAGTTGGGACTTGCACAGGCAACTACCTCGCAGCATTTGAAAGAACTCAAAAAGGCAGGCATCATACAGGGAAATATTGAAGGAGTGAATGTCTGCTACTGCATTCATCCCAGGGTATGGAAGCAGTACAAAGAGCGGTTCCATACATTTTTCAGGGATGTGGACCTGACGGGAAAATGCTGTTGATTTTTTTATTTCATTCAATCGCAATATTACAATCAATTAAAAACATACATCATGCAAACAGAAAAAGAGATCAAGGAAATGGTAAGGCAGAAATACAGCGGTATTGCGCTGCAGGACAAGGCGGGTAACCAGGCATCCTGTTGCGGATCCGGCGGATGTTCTGCCGAAGTATATAATATTATGACCGATGACTATTCCGGTATGGAGGGTTATCATCATGATGCAGACCTGGGACTGGGTTGCGGGCTACCCACGCAATTTGCGAAGATCATGCCGGGCGATACAGTGATCGACCTGGGCAGCGGTGCAGGTAATGATTGTTTTATTGCCCGTGCCGAAACCGGGGAAACCGGAAAAGTGATCGGCATTGATTTTACGCCTGCAATGATTGAACTCGCAAGAAAGAACAACGATGCCAGGGGTTTTAACAATGTAGAATTCAGGCAGGGAGATATCGAGAATATTCCTGTTGCATCCGAAACGGCTGATGTGATCGTTAGCAATTGCGTGCTGAACCTGGTGCCGGATAAAGAAGCTGTGATCAGGGATATATTCAGGGTACTCAAAAAAGGCGGGCATTTCAGTATATCGGATATTGTGCTGGAAGGGGAACTGCCGCAGAAGATCCGTGAAGCTGCAGAAATGTATGCAGGCTGTGTATCCGGCGCCATACAAAAAGAAGTATACCTGGAGCTGATCAGGGTCAGCGGCTTTACAGGCGTTACTATCCAGAAAGAAAAAGCCATTGTGGTTCCTGACGATATCCTTTCCCGTTACCTCACAGCAGAGGAGATTGCACAGTTCAGGAAATCCGGTGCAGGCATTACCAGCGTTACTGTATATGCCGAAAAACCGGGAACTGTATGCTGCGCGCCGGGTTGCTGCCAGTGATCCGGTTCTTGAAACAAACCTATCACTGTTATCAAACTTATACACTACAGGTATGAAGAAAATACTGGTTCTCTGTACGGGTAACAGCTGCCGCAGCCAGATAGCGGAAGGTTATCTTCAATATTTTGCGGGCAACAGGGCAAAGGTGTACAGTGCCGGTGTGGAAACGCATGGCGTTAACCCGCTCGCGGTAAAAACCATGCAGCAGGACGGCATTGACATATCCGGCCATACTTCCAACCATGTGTCGGAATATACCCATATGGAGTTTGATTATGTGATCACTGTTTGCGATAACGCCCGTGAACAGTGCCCGGTATTCCCTTCAAAGGCGCAGAAAATCCACCACAATTTTCCTGATCCGTCTAAGATCATAGCCGGCAGGGAGGAAACTATGAAGCACTTTGCTATTGTGAGGGATGAGATAAAGGATTTTTGCCGGGAGTTTGTGGAGAGATACATTAAAGAATAATCAGAAGAGGTATCGCTTTTACTACCTTTAAGATAAATTTCAATTATGCCATTCTCATTTTATCTGATAGCAGCCATCCTCTTCCTGGCCCTTACATTTTTCTTCTATGTGCAAACGGTAAAGTACATGAAAAAGGAAGTCGGGTTAAAGAATGGCAAAGCACTCTTCACCAGCGGAGCAGTGCGGGGGATACTTCCTGTAAGCCTTGTGGTTACGGTGCTGGTTATGCTGGCAGTACGTGCTTTTTTTTACTGATGCAATACCGCCAGCCAATGCGCCATTATGTACCGCCGGCTTTCATGTATTCCTGAAGGAAGATATGAACCGGAGAAAGGCTAGCTTCCGCACAGACTGTAAAAATAAACTAATTCAATGGGCTCATATGAGCCCATTGTGAGCCGATTAAATCGGATGTAACAGATTGAAATTCAATTCTGTACTATCCTGACAGAGCGATCTGGTGCGATTCTGGTGCGTATCTGGTGCGATTTGATCCCTCCTGGGTATACACTCACTAATGGCCAAGGCTATAGGAAGCGCCGACTCCCAGGGTACCTGTGGAGATGATAAACATGCGGCTCACCAACTCCCGCAGGTCGCGCGTGGCGGTGGCTTTGGACACTCCTGTAAGCCGGCGGTAAATGCCGTTAGTCAGTTCGCCCTTATTTTGCAGATGCAACAGCGCTTTTATCTGACGGGAGTTGAGATCCAGTTCCTTCAGCTGTTTGCTGTTGAACTTCCGGCGTGTATCGGCCGGTTCGGTCACCACTTTATGCGTAGTACGGTAATAACTGATGGCAGCATTGTATACAGACTGTCCCTCTTTTGGAGTAAACGGGAAAGCAGCCTGGGGATTGTTTTTGGCCCATAAGGCGTAGCTCACAGCGTTGGCAAAGCTATCTCTATGATCGGTCTGTTGATCGGTAGCCACTACGCCGGAGGTATCGGGGAGGCTGCTGATATATTGTGTTTTACCCCGTTTTTTAAGAACCACATTATTGATCCTGCCGGTAGTACCGTAGGTAATAAT
>DASVLZ010000040.1:0-3070 GCA_036384615.1 Sediminibacterium sp. | reverse complement strand
TTACCGCGAACACAATTATACCGTGGTAAAGCGCAGTGATGTATTGCAATGGATCACGGAAAGCTCCTTTAATATATGCGTGGGTGGCACGCACGGAAAAACAACCGTAACCTCCATAACCGCACACCTGCTCCGCCATTCAGGTTACGGCTGCAATGCATTTCTCGGCGGTATTGCCGCCAACTATGGCACCAATTTCTGGAGCAGCGAAAAGAATGTAGTGGTAGTGGAAGCAGACGAATACGACCGCAGCTTCCTGAAGCTGGTGCCCGATGTGGCCGTGGTTACAGCCATGGATCCCGACCATCTCGATATCTATGGCACACCGGAAGAAGTAGAGAACGCTTTTGTGCAGTTCTCGCAAAAACTGAAACCGGGAGGATGCCTCATCAGCAAATACGGCCTGCCGCGACAGCAGGATTTTCATGCGGAGCACCAGTACACATATAGTTATTCAGACCGGCGGGCAGATGTGTTTGCAGAAGATGTGCGGGTGGAGAATGGCAGCTACCGGTTTACCGTTACGGCAAAAAACTGGCAGATAAAAGATATGCTGCTCCATATGGGCGGACTGCACAACATCGAAAACACCCTTGTTGCAGTGATTGTTGGCAAGTACCTGGGTATTGATGATGAAAAGATCAAAGCAGCAGTGGCAGATTTTAAAGGCGTGCGCAGGCGTTTTGAATATGCATTGAAGAACGATGCACATGTTTTGATAGACGACTACGCCCATCACCCCGAGGAACTGCGTGCCCTGCTGAGCGGTGTAAAAAGTATTTTCCCGGAAGAAAAGATCACGCTGGTATTCCAGCCGCATCTCTTCAGTCGAACCAAAGACCTCGCTGAAGCTTTTGCACACAGCCTTGATATGGCGGATGAAGTGCTGCTGCTGCCCATCTATCCCGCAAGGGAACTTCCGATGGAAGGAGTGAGCAGCCGGCTCCTGTTGGATAAGATGACCATAGCCGGCAAGCGGACATTAGAAAAAGAAGAAATGAAACAATGGATGCAAGCAAACCTGCCACGCCTCGTGGTAATGGCAGGGGCGGGCGATATAGATGCATTGGTACAACCTGTAAAAAGCATACTGGAGCGATCCTGAATATGAAGCGGTATAACTGGAGGAAAATATGGATCAATACGGCCTGGTGTATAGTGGGCGCAGCTACCATCGTGTTGCTTGGCGCCGCCATGCAGAGGAAGAGCCATAAACCCTGCAGCGATATCCGTGTAGAGATCAGCGGGGCTGAAAAGCATATGTTCATCGATGAGAAAGATGTGCTGGACATGCTGCATACCGCCGGTACGCAACAGGGCAGCCCTGTGAACACCATCAACCTGCGTATGCTGGAAACGGCCGTGGAGCAGAACCCCTGGGTAAAGAACGCTGAAATGTTTCTCAATAATAACCAGGTACTGGAAGTGCGGATCACTGAGCGGCAGCCTGTGGCGAGGATATTTACACAGGATGGCTATTCTTTTTATGTAGACAGTGCCGGGCTTCGCCTGCCGCTGAGCGATGAACTATCTGCACGCGTGCCCATGTTTACGGGATTCCCCTCGGATCGGCCGGTCTTATCCAAACCTGACAGCGCCCTCCTGCATAGCCTGGTGAACATTGGCCGTAACATCCTTGCCGATTCTTTCTGGATGGCCCAGGTATCGCAGGTAAACATCACCCCCGAAGCCAGGTTCGAGATCATACCCGTAATCGGCGACCAGGTAATTGCGCTGGGTACAGGTGATGATATAGAAGGTAAACTGCAACGGCTGTACACATTCTATAAAAAAGCCTGGCTGCAAAATGGTATCAACACTTATGAAAAACTGGACGTGCAATACGATAACCAGGTAGTAGCCATCAGGAAGGGCACAGCCAGGGCAAAAGCCGATTCGGCAAAAGCCCGGCAGATCATGGATGCGATGGTGAGTAACCCGGTGGTGATACCTGATAGTTCCGCGAAAACAGCAGTAAAACCGCCGGTAACAGTGAAGCCCGTTGGCAAAGACGCGGTAAAAACAGGGGTGCATACACCATCGCCTGAAAAGTCGCACTCTGCACTACCATCTAAAACAAAAACTGTTACAAACACAAACAATAAAATAAATAAAAAACCGTTATCGAATAAGGCCGGGAATGCCGTAAAGAAAAAGGCAAACCCAGCCCCGTCATCGGCCCTGAAGCAGCCGAAAGCGGTGATGAAAAACACACACAACTAAACATAACACCAAAAACACAACTTTATGCATCACAGTGAAGCGCCCATCATTGTAGGTCTCGATATCGGAACTACCAAGATTGCGGCCATTGCGGGAAGGAAGAATGAATATGGCAAGCTGGAAATACTCGGTTTTGGCCGTGCCAACAGCAACGGCGTGCAGCATGGACAGGTACTGAACATTGACCAGACCATCAAAGCCATACAGCAGGCCCTGGAAAACTGCTATGAGAGCAATCCCGACCTGGAGGTAAGCGAGGTATATGTGGGCATTGCGGGTCATCATATCAAAAGCCTGCAGACAAGGGGCGATATCGTACGCCAGGACCCCGAAACCGAGATCAAGCGCCCGGAGATAGACCAGCTCGTAAACAACCAGCGCAAGACATTTATTCCTGCCGGCGACCAGATCATTGATGTGATACCGCAGGACTTTCATGTAGACAACATACAGAACATCAAAGACCCCGTGGGATACAACGGCGTGAAGGTGGGCGCCAATTTCCATATCATCACCGGCGACCGCAATGCCATACGTAATATCAACCGTGCGGTGGAAAGGAGCGGTCTTACCACAAAAGATCTCGTATTGCAGCCCCTGGCATCAGCGAGTGCGGTAATGAGTGATATAGATATGGAAGCAGGTGTGGCCATACTGGATATCGGCGGCGGCACCAGCGACCTCGCCGTTTTTTATGAAGGGATACTGAAACATACTGCCGTAATTCCATTCGGTGGAGAGAATATCACCAATGATATCCGCATGGGCCTCGGCGTATTGAAAAGCCAGGCGGAAGCCATGAAAGTACAGTTCGGAAGCGCACTGGCCGATGAGGCAAAAAGCAATG
>DASVLZ010000039.1:0-2863 GCA_036384615.1 Sediminibacterium sp. | reverse complement strand
ATAACATTCCCAGCGGCAGCAGGATAACCGGTTTAAGCATGCCTATCGTCACCGGCACTTTCAGTATACCTGATTCGAGCAGCCGTATGGTATTGTTGATATGAAGTCTTTCCGATAATTGTTTCAGCAGCAGCATCCATCCTTCATCTGCCTGTTTTGTTTTGTATGACCGCAGCCTGCGCACGTATACCAGGTTGGCGCCCAGTTGTATCAGTCTTGCGGAGAAGATGATGAACCACACCAGCACCACCATAGCCGCATTCCTGTTGAAATAATCCATGAATCGCTGCAAAGGCGGTAACTGTTCTGGCGGCGTTGCATCAGCAGGCTGCTGCCATTGTACCGATATGGGCGGCTGATAAACAAAATGTTCCATCGCGGGATCCTGCACAGCAGGCGGCACATTGTTCAGTTCACGGATAAAAGTGATGGCTGCCGTGATCACAAAGAGCAGGAAGAGCGATACCAGTATCAGGTATCTTTTCTGGGGAAGCGAGCGCCGCGTGAGCAGCATCACCATACCTGTAACGATCGCCAGCAGCATGCCCTGCCAGAGAGAATGGATCAGTGTCCAGCAGATGGCGCGGGCCAGGTCGTTGGGGAAAAGACTGAACTGCATACGTGGGTGTGTTTAACGGTTTACAGGATTTTCATACAGGCATGATCATCGGTAACCCGGGATCATTTTTTATCCAGTTGCTTCAGCATATCTTTTATAGCTTCCAGTTCCTTGCGCGAAGTTTTTTTGTTGCCCAGCAACTGCATCATCAGGCTGCTGGCCGACCCTTTATACATGGTATCCACAAACCTCTCCAGCAACAAACCCTTCATCCGCTTCTCTTCCACTGCGGGGATGTATACATGCTTCATCTGTGATTCATCACGTGTAAGCAACTGCTTATCCACCATGATCTGCATCAGCTTCAGGGTAGAAGTGTATTGTACCGCCCGCTTCTCCTCGTTGAGCTTATCATTCACAAACCTTACTGTGGAAGGCCCGCATTCCCAGAGCACCTGTAGTATTTCCAGTTCAGACCTGGTGGGCTCAATCGTATTGTTCTCCTGTTTCATGACCCTAAGGTAGGAAAATTTTCGTACGAAAAAAATATTAGGTATACTTTTTTATTTCCTTAACAAAAAAACTCCCCGCGTTGCGGGGAGTTGAACAGATGAACAAGGAGCAAGGAACAGATGAACAAGGATCGGATAGATAGTTACCCTGTCCGATCCTTGTTCATCTGTTCCTTGCTCCTTGTTCTATTGTTCTATCTGCTTCTTGTTCTATTGTTCTCTCTCTTAATTTACCGGCACCGCGGGTCCTTTACGCATCGCTTTCACCGGCGCGGGCCAGGTAGCGGGGCGGCCGTTCCTGCCGGGGGAGAGCGTGGCTTTATCGCGCGGGAAGAAATTGGGATCTTCCGAAGCCATGTATGCCAATATCGCTGTGAGCAGGGCATTATTCCGCAGGTCATCAAAGACCACCTTATCATAGGTATCCCTGTTGGTATGCCATGTATAGTTGAAATAAGACCAGCTCAGTGAACTCAGCGAGAACCCGGGCGCTCCCACAGCTACAAAGGAAGCAAAGTCGGAACCCCCGCCGCCCGGGAAGCCGGGAAAGCTGGTACGGATAGAATCTTTTATAGATGAAGGCACTGCTGCCAGCCAGCGTTTGATAAATTCCCCGGCATGCTCAAAACCCTGCCCTGAAATATTTGCCACCCTGCCGGTGCCATTGTCCTGGTTGAACAATGCCTGCAGTTTTGCAACGATCTCCGGATGGTCTTCCACGAAAGCGCGTGAACCGTTAAGCCCCTGTTCTTCACTTGCCCAGTGGCCCACCAGTATGGTGCGTTTGGGATGCGGGTATACTGCTTTGAGGATACGCATCGCTTCCATCATGGTAAGTGTGCCGGTACCGTTATCGGTAGCGCCCGTGCCTCCATCCCATGAATCAAAATGCGCAGACAGCATCACATATTCATCCGGTTTCTCCGTGCCCTTCAGTTCTGCAATCGTATTGAATACCGGCACAGTGCCATTGTCTTTGGAATCGGCCCTCACTGATATCCTCGGGTTGCTGCCGGATTCAACAAGGCGGTATAAAAGACCATAATCCTCGAGTGCAATATCCAGCGTGGGTATCTTGCTCGTGTATGCATTGAATATTTTATCCACGCCAAATCCCTGCGACCAGTAGTTGGTCAATACTCCAATGGCGCCTGCTTTCTCGAGAATGATGGGGAGCATTCGGGAAGAATATCCTGTTTTGCGGATGCGCTGCGCCCAGTGCTGGGTTTGAGCAGTGCGGTCTTTTTTCATCTTGTCGAATGATTCCTTGGTGGCAAACTCCTGCCAGTTATAATCCGGCCTGCCGGTAGGCTGGTTCATGGAGATCATCACAAACTTGCCTTTTACATTGGGCAGCCATTGCTGGAAAGCCAGTGAATCGGTTACATCGGGAAGAATGATGATATCGCCTGTAACGGTCTTGCCCCTGGTGGAAGGGCTCCAGGCCAGTTGTGTGCCTTCGAGTGAGCGCACCCTGGGAGAGATCATATCAATATGTGTGATGCCACGCTCCCATCCTTTCCATTCGCCCCATTTTTCATTGCGCGCCGGTATGCCCCATTCCGTATACTTCGACACTGCCCAGTCATTTGCCTGTTTCAATTGCGGCGTGCCAGTTAAACGGGGCCCGATCTTGTCGAGCAGTTCATGCGCCAGTTTTTCAAGCTGGGAGTTGTCCGTACCTTCTTTCATGATCTTGTCCACCACAGCATCCTGTGCGGTAAGGGAACCGGCCAGCAGCAACGCTGCCACCGGCAACAGCCTGGCCATATTCCTGATACGGCCATAGCGG
>DASVLZ010000038.1:0-3952 GCA_036384615.1 Sediminibacterium sp. | reverse complement strand
CCTGGTCGGCATAGCCGATAAAGCTGAACTGGATCGTTTGACCCTTACTGGCTGAAATGGTGAATTTGCCATCAATACCGGTCTGCGTACCCCTGTTGGTGCCTTTTACTTTCACAGACACGCCGGGCAGGGGCCCGTCATTGGAAGTAACCACACCGGTAATGGACCTCTCCTGTGCTTGCATTGCAAAAGGGGTGAGGAGCAAAGCACACAGGCAGGTGACTACCAGCCTGAGATAGCTTTGCAGCGTTGTTTGAGGTCCGAAAACAACTGCATGCCTCTGGAAAACATGTTTTCTCATAACAGTTTTGTTTTTTTGTCAATATGTACATCAACGGAACTATAGTTCCGGGTGTTCAAAAGGATTGCATATTCAGAGACATTGAAATCCTGCAAAACATTGCATCAATTTCCGGCATTCCTTACGCAAAAAACCGCACAAACTGGCCTGCTCATTTACTCCAAATACTATAACAATGTTAAAATTTGTCTTTGAAATAAACGAATTTATTTACTAACAATTCTTTAGACGGCCCTAAAGGACAGATTTTGAATACTAAAACACGCAAAAACCCGCATTTTTCCCATTACAGATACGGGCAAAGCCCCTAAAGAACCTGCAAGCCCTTCTGGCGATAGGGCGCAAGCTGCGGAGCGGAGGGATCCAGCTCGGTGATAAGGATATCAATTTCTTCCGGCCGGCATACCTGCAGGCGCTGGATCGTGTTCAGTTTTTCTGAGATGGCAAGTGATATGGTCTTACTGGCGCAGCGGATAAGCGCCTTTTTTACTTCGATGATTTCCCATTCCATGTCGGTGATCCCGTAGGTGGCATCAATACTATTGGTGCCCAGGAAACAGAGATCAGCCTTGATCTCCCCCAGCCGCTGCACCACCTCGGCTCCTACCGACATCTGTGCATTCTTCAGCAGCCTGTTGCCGAAGAAGATCACTTCACTGGTCGGATGTTCCAGCAGTTCCAGCGCAATAGGTACGCTTACGGTAATAAAAGTGGCATTGAGGTTCGGGGGCAGGGCTTTTACCATCTCGCGGATGGTAGTGCCGCCCGATAATACCACCATCATCCCGTCCCTGATCAGGTCGATGGCTTTATAGGCAATGCTTTTTTTCTCGGGCTGGGAATAAATAGTGTTGCTTTCCAGGGTAAAATGGAACGACTTGGACAAAGCCCCGCCATGTACCTTAATCAGTTTCCCCTCTTCCGCCAGTTCCTGCAGGTCGCGGCGGATGGTATCTTCCGATACATCGAGTTGTGTTCCGAGATCGGACGACAAGACCTTATTATGAATATTGATCTGCTGCAATATATACGCCTGGCGTTCCTTTTTAAGCATAGCTAAATTTAGGGGGAAAAGTTGATTAGTTGATTGTAATTTGCACGAATGATCACCCAGCACACCAAGGACCAGATCAATAACCGGGTAGACATCATTGATGTGGTGGGGGAATTTGTGAAACTGAAGAAAAGGGGCACCAATTATTTAGGGCTCTGCCCTTTCCATAATGAGAAAACACCATCCTTCACCGTTTCTCCCGCCAAAGGTATTTATAAATGTTTCGGCTGCGGCAAGAGCGGCGATACCATCAGCTTCCTGAGAGAACATGAGAAGTACAGTTTTGAGGAAGCCCTCAAATGGCTGGCGGCGCGCTATAATATAGAAGTAGAAGAAACCGAAAGCAGTCCCGAACAAAAACTGCAACAGCAAACATCCGAGAGCCTGTACGCCGTTAACAGCTTTGCCCAGCGCTTTTTTTCCGAACAACTGAATGATACAGAGGAGGGACAGAACATAGCGATGTCGTACCTGAAAGAACGCGGCTTCAGGAACGAAGTACTGCAGAAATTCCAGGTAGGTTATAACCCGCAGGCCAGGGATACGCTTACGCGCGCACTCCTCACCCACCAGTTTAACCGCGAGCTGCTTCCCAAAACAGGGCTCGTAGCCTTACGCAATGAAGAACTGGCAGATAATTACCGCGGACGCATCATCTTTCCCATACACGGTATCACGGGCAAGATCATAGGTTTTGGCGCACGGGTGATCGGCAAGAGCGACCGCGGCCCCAAGTACATCAATACCCCGGAGAACGAGATATACAGCAAGAGTAAAATACTCTATGGTGCCTATTTCGCACGTATGGCTATTGATAAGGCGGATGAATGCCTGCTCGTGGAAGGATATACCGATGTGGTGAGCCTGCACCAGGCAGGTATCGAGAACGTGGTGGCCAGCGGCGGCACTTCCCTTACTACAGACCAGCTTCGCCTCATTAAGAAATATACCAACAACCTTACCATCATCTACGATGGCGACAATGCCGGTGTAAAAGCCGCGCTGCGCGGGTTGGATATGGCATTGGAAGAAAGCCTGAATGTAAGGCTCGTACTCATTCCCGATAATGAAGACCCCGACAGCTATGTGAACAAGGTAGGCACGAGGGCCTTCAATGAATTTGTAGCTGCATCCAAAAAAGACTTCATCATCTTCCAGATGGAAGTCATGCTGAAGGAAGCGGGCAATGATGTTACCAGGAAAAGCGAAGTGGTGAACCAGGTGGCTGAAACACTCAGCAGGATCAGCAAGGCCGAGGATTTTACCAAGCAGCAGGACTATATCCGGCAATGCTCCGCCATGCTGAAGATTGACGAAGGAGGCCTGACCAACCTCGTTAATAAATACAAGCGCGACAGGATCAGCAAGGAAGAAAAGCGGGCATTCAATGAACAGCAGGCATTACCGCCTGAACTCAACGGCCAGCCAGAAGATGTACTGCTGGACGATACCCAGCTGTTATTGAACCAGGATGAAGCGCATGAACGCAACATACTTCGTGTATTGCTGGAATATGGCCTTCGTCCCTGGGATGAACAGCGAAGCATGGCCGATTATATTTTCGATGAACTTACCGACCTGCATTTCGATAATCCGCAACTGGAGAAACTGTTTGACGAATACCGTGCATGGTACCGCCGCGGCATGGAGCCTTCTGTAAAAACACTGCTGTACCATGATGATGAACAGATCCGGCAAGCGGTAAGCAATATCAGTATTACACCATACGAACTGAGCCAGAACTGGGATGAAGTGATGGAGATGAAGATCGTGGGAGTAGATAACAGCAGGCAGGATGTGGCTTCCAGTGTGAATTTCTTTAAGCTGCAGAAGATCAAAAAACTTATTGAGCAGAACCAGCGCGATATGGAGCATGCAGATTACGACCAGTTCAAACTGCTGCATGAAGTACACAATCACCTCAAAAAGCTGGAGGCCGAACTCACCAGCCAGATGCATACTGTTATCATCAAATAACAATCATCTTTTTTGCAGGTTAACAGATGCCTGCCGCAAATATCCTGTCATTATAATCGGAGCTCCAGAAGCATATCACTATAGCTCCTGTCTGCCAGGTCGGCTTCCTGTATAGCAAAGGCCTGCATGTAATAACTACACTGCTCTCTGAGTTGTTCAATAGTCAGTGAAGGATCATGGATATTGCCGGCTTCTATTTCCACGAAAGCACCGAGACCCGGCACTTCATCAATGTGGAATTTGATATTGCCGATATAGAATATTTTCCTGTGTTTTTCCACCACTACCTTTACTCCCAATGCCTTTGCCAGCAGGGCTTCCTGCAAAGGGCCATCAGTAACAGGACAAAGAAGAAAATCGGATTGTTTAGGACCCGATTCATCGGGCCTGTTGTAAAATATCAGGCTGTTCTCAATATTGCCCTGGCGTAATTTCAGCCGGCCCGACGGCACATGAAAATAAGTGTCTTTCTGGTGATCCAGGCCTATATAACGGGCACCATTCTCCAGCAAAAATGCTTCCACTTTTTCGGGGCGGAAGCATTTTGCCTTGATCTCGATATTGATATGGGACATTATTTTTCGGAAGGGTTTTTCTTGCCTGCCAGCAGTTTTTCAAGG
>DASVLZ010000037.1:0-1789 GCA_036384615.1 Sediminibacterium sp. | reverse complement strand
TCTCCACTGTTTGCTTACCTGAGCGAAAAAACGGAAGCCATCATGGAAGGAAAGGATTTCCCCTTCAGTTTTGCCCAGCTGCTGAAAGATATTAAACGCGGTATCCTCATCGCACTGCGCAACAGCCTGTGGCAAACAGTGTACCTGTTAAGCATACTGGTGCTTACACTGGTGCCCGTGGTGGGATGGATCACTCCCATACTGGCATTATTGGTGGAATGTTATTATTATGGCTTTTCCATGCTCGATTACAGTATGGAGCGTCATAAAAAGACCGCTGCGGAAAGTATCTTTTTCATCGGCTCACACAAGGGGCTGGCTATCGGTAACGGAATGATCTTTTACCTGATGCATGGCCTGCCGTTTGTAGGCTGGGTGCTGGCACCGGCCTATTCCGTGATTGCGGCCACACTCAGCATATACCCGCTCAAAGCCGCCGGGGCAAATAAACCCTGAATGCATGCAGACCGGAAAAGTTTACCTGCTGCCCACTGTTCTGTATGATGATGCACTGCAGACCATTCCCCCATATGTATTGGATGCTGTGAAGGATTGCCAGGTATTCTTTACAGAGAATGAAAGAACGGCCCGGCGTTTCCTGAAATCGATATGGAGAGAAATGGTGATAGATACATACCAGTGGTTCACCATACACAAGGCCGAAGAGGAAGTAAAACAATCTTTCCTGAAGCTGCTCAGGGAAGGCAGGAATATCGGCATCATCAGCGAGGCAGGCTGCCCCGGCATTGCAGACCCCGGGCAGCTGCTGGTAGAAGCAGCGCAGCAACACCATATTGTGGTAACACCGCTGGTAGGCCCCAGCTCCATCCTGCTCGCGCTGATGGCCAGCGGTATGAACGGCCAGTGTTTCCAGTTTCACGGATATCTTCCCATTGATGCGCAGGAGCGGAAAAAAAAACTGAAAGAACTGGAGAACGCTTCTCTCAAACAAAAGTGTACACAGTTATTCATTGAAACCCCTTACCGCAACAACCCACTCATAAAGGATATACTGCAGGCACTCCAGGATGATACACGGCTATGCATCGCGGTTGACATTACCGCTGCTTCCGAATCCATCCTCACAAAAACCATCCGGGAATGGAAGAAAAATGTTCCTGATATTCACAAGAGGCCGGCGATATTCCTGGTGCAGGCGGGTAAATAGGTACTTACTTTATAACCCGTATTTATCGATCAGGTAAATCAGCGCTGCCATATTTACTGCGCCTAACAACAGTTCCCGTTTGTTTACATTTTCAAAAACATCGTTGCGGGCATGGTGCACATCAAAATACCGTTGTTCATCGGGTCTTAACTCGCCTACCGGTATGCCGAATGCCCTGGCCAGCGGGCCTACGTCCGCGCCGCCGCCTTCTTCAGAAATATGCTCTGCTCCATAGGGCGACAGCAACGGCAGCCAGCTTTTTACTTTTGCTACCTGGGCCTGGCCTGCGCCCAATGAAAAACCGCGGGGCGTAAATCCTCCTGCATCGCTTTCAAGCGCGAAAATGTGTTTCTCATTCTTCGCCTTTGCTTCCTCGGCATATTTTGTTCCGCCGCGAAGTCCGTTCTCTTCATTTGCAAACAACACAAACCGCAGGGTATGTTTGGGCTGGTAACCTATCGCTTTCAATGCCCGCATGATTTCAATGGTCTGTACTATGCCTGCACCATCATCATGTGCGCCTTCATTCACATCCCAGCTGTCGAGGTGGCCGCCGATGGTAATGTACTGGTCCGGGTGTTCACTTCCCTTCAGCTCAGCGATCACATTATGCCCGATGGT
>DASVLZ010000036.1:0-2754 GCA_036384615.1 Sediminibacterium sp. | reverse complement strand
TTCCCCTGGTATTCCATACGCTTACAGGAGAGGGGATGCTGGTGGAGAAGCCTAAGTTTAGCGTGGAATGTTTTCAGACACAGCACAGAGTGCCCTGCTGGGGTTTTGTGGTGAGGGAGAAAAAAAATCCGCGCAAGCTCGATAAAGACAAAGCCGTTGCCCACGGCATACCCGCGGCATTCTATGAACGGCTGAAGCAGGGATATGATTATGAAAGGGATGGCATCCTCGTAAAGAATGAAGAAGTAACCATTGCCAACAAACCACCCCTGAGCTATGCTTATTGCGCAGATACCAGGTACCATGAACCCATTGCCGGAAAAACACAGGGCGTTACCGTCATGTACCACGAAGCCACTTACCTGAAAGACCTGGAAGAGCGCGCTGCGGCACGTTTCCATTGCACTACGATACAGGCCGCCGCCACTGCAGCAAAAGCAGGCGTTCACCGCCTGTTGCTGGGGCATTTCAGCAGCAAATATGAAACGCTGGATGCTTTTTTAGAAGAGGCAAGGGAGATCTTTCCTAATACAGACCTGGCGATTGAGGGGGTAACATACCGGGTTTAGGAGATTTTGGAATTTTGGATTGGGAGATTGGAAAATTGAGATGGCTTTACTTTTAACGCTTCTCTCTTTTGTAATAAAAATGTGCTTCTCTCTCCTTTCCATTTTGCCGGCCGCTGATCCATGCATGCAGGGAGTCTTTGCCAATGAATTGATAACTGATATTTTGGGGAAAATCGTGTTGAGGATTGGAGAAAGTGACTGCTCCGTTTTCAGAACCTGTGTACCTGAACAATACCGATTTGCCTTCGTTCTGATGGATCACGGTAGATATGTACGACAGGGTGTTGTTCTGTAATACCAGTTCCACGGATTCCTGCCAGGCAGTATCGTTTGCCTGTACAAAAAAACCACGGCCGGCAAGGGTGTGGGCGTCTTTCTGTTTCCATTGTTCACATACCTGCCTGCTCTTGCCTTGCATAACCCATGTGCCGCCGGTGAGTTGTTTCAGTTTCCGGAAATCGTTTGCAGGGTCGTTGTCGCTGGAGATAAACGACAGGAAAGCAAATACCACCGGGAGATATCCTATTTTCATACAGGTCTGTTTTTGATCAGTTCATCAACCATGAATAGAATGATGCGAATTCCTGCCGCCAGGTGGCTTCGTTGTGTTTGCCGAGCGGATAGATCAGGAGGCGCGTATATACACCTGCTTTTTTCTGCAGGATAGCAGCCATCTTTTCCGCGGCGGGAACCATATCGGCGCTCTCCTGTTTTCCAGCATACAGGTAACATTTATAATTGAGCGTACCGGGTGGCGGTGTAAATTTTTCCGCTTCTGTGAATTTACCGGGAGCTATGGGAAAAGAAGGCGAGAAAACACCGGCACCGCCGAATACATCCGGGTGTTTGAGCAATGCATAGAAACTGATCAGTGCACCCATGCTGCTGCCCGCGATAAATGTAGTGGCCACGCCTTTCCGCGTGCGGTATTTCTGGTCTATATAAGGTTTTAATGTGTTTACCAGGAAGGCAAGGTACTGTTCGCCTTCTCCTTTTCCGTACTGTGCATGATCGTAAGGATTGTATTCATTCATGCGTTTGCTGCCGCCATTATCTATTCCTACAATAATACATTCCTTACCTGTTTTCTGCTGCAGTGTGTCGAGGCATTCATCAATACCCCACTCGCCGGCAAAAGCTGTTTGTTCGTTGAAGAGGTTCTGGCCATCCTGCATATACAATACGGGATAGGTTTTGGAGGAAGTGGCGTATCCTTTGGGAAGGTATACCCATATTCTCCGTGTACGGCCCAGTTGCGGGATAGGGAAAGCGGTGTCGATGATCTTTACCTGCGGACTGGCGGTATAGGGCTTGGGTTTATCGGGATAATCGTCCTTCCATCCGGCAATCGTATATTCTTTGGAATCATCCGCGGTCACTTCCAGAATGCGGTCGCTGATATCACGCCCGTCGGCGGTGGTCTCCAGTTTATCTGCGCCGCCGCGTGTGAATTTGAAAGCATATGTGCCGGCAGGCAGGTCTTTCAGCACGACCGCTTTTCTTCCGCCAACAAAGGGTTTCAGTTTATAGTTCTCATCCTTAGGGTTCCAGTTGTTGAAATTGCCTGTTACATACACATCTTCCTGGCCTCGTGTAGCCACGCTCGTTACTACCAGGCGAACCGAGTATTGGGCATTGATGAATGTAATGCAAAAGAGTGATGCTACCAGGCATATATATTTCATGTCCTGAAATTAAGAACTGACTATCGCATCTCCCTTGTTTCTACTGAGTATTTATACCCAAAACAGGCAAAAAAGACAGCTATGCGGTTGTTGAAAAGCCATACACCAGAAAAACGCTGCCAGACCAGTCATATTGCATTCCAAATGATCACAAAATCACCGGACAATGCAAAAGAAGAACCTTTTACAAGTGGAAAACAGGCTGGTATCAGAAAGATACCCTTGAATACCTGGGGATCTGGGAAGGATTGTATAATCCTATGTTTAAACTCATCGAATTCGATGAGCTTAAAAGTGAGGCCGGGACCAACAGGTTTACTTTATCGCCCCAGCAATGGATTAAAAAAACAGGAGCGATTGGGCTATATGCTAAAAGCGGAAGGTATGGAGGCACCTACGCCCATTAGGATGTTGCTTTCGAATTTGCGGCCTGGATCAGCCCGCAATTCAAGCTTTATCTTATCAAGGAATTCCAGAGGCTTAAGGAAGAACAGAATGAT
>DASVLZ010000035.1:0-5365 GCA_036384615.1 Sediminibacterium sp. | reverse complement strand
GAGGCATGGTGGTTGCAGGTGATGAATTTGCCGGAGCCGGTACAACAGGTGTTGCTGCAGGTGTTGCTTCAATATACAGCCTGGCTTCTGTTTTCTGTGCGGGCGGTGCGGTAACCAGCTGGATGGACTGTACTTCCCTGGTGCGGAAACCTACAGGGCCGTCAAGCCGTTTTTTTTTAGTAACCGTTCCGCCGCCGGCAGACAGGTCGATAGCCTGCTGCAGGAAATTGAGTTTGATCAGCGTGAGCTCTACATGCAGCCGCTTGTTCCGCGCCATCTTGTAATTGATCTCCGCTTCATTCAGGATATTCAATGCACTGATGAGGTATGAGGAGCCTGCTTTCTGCGCTGTATCCATATATTTAGCCTGCATGCCTTCCACTGCTTCCAGCAGTGCGGCGGACCTGGCATCCTTACATACCAGTAAATTCCGTATAAACTCGGCAAAGCCGTTCAGCACAAGATCGCCTTCAAAACCTTTCCGGTTGATCTGGTCGTACAGCAACATGGCAGATGCCATATCCTGCTGCTGCATAGCTTCCAGCAACTTGAAATAATAATCTTCATCGAGGATATTGAGGTGTTCCAGTGTATTCTGGTAAGTAACGCTGCCATTGGTAAAGCTGACGATCTTATCGAGTATGCTCAAAGAATCGCGCATGCAACCCTCGCTTTTCTGGGCGATCATCTGCAATGCGCTTTTCTCAGCGCTGATGCCTTCTTTGTCTGCTATTTCCTGCAAATGCACCACGGTATCATTGTTGGTGATGCGTTTAAAATCGAATATCTGGCAGCGGCTCAGTATGGTCGGAAGTATTTTATGCTTTTCTGTTGTGGCAAGGATGAAGATGGCGTATGAGGGCGGCTCTTCCAGCGTTTTCAGGAATGCATTAAAGGCGCTGGCGCTGAGCATGTGCACTTCATCCACAATATATACCTTGTATTTACCGGCCTGCGGTGCAAAACGCACCTGCTCCACGAGGGAACGGATATCATCCACGGAGTTATTGCTGGCAGCATCGAGCTCATGTATGTTGAGTGATGTGCCTGCATCGAATGACTGGCAGCTGGCGCAGGTATTACAGGCTTCGCCGTCTTCGGTGCGGTTGGTACAATTGATCGTTTTGGCGAGTATGCGTGCACAGGTGGTTTTACCCACACCCCTCGGCCCGCAAAACAGGAAGGCATGCGCCAGCTGGTTATTGCGGATGGCATTCTTTAATGTGGTAGTGATATGCGACTGCCCCACGACCGTATTAAAATTCTGCGGCCTGTACTTACGCGCTGAAACAATGAATTTGTTATCCATATACGTGGTGCAATATAGTGATTAGCTGTTAGCCATTGGCTATTTATACTCCATCACCGGGTGCCGCTCAAAAGGCCTGTTCCTGTCAAACAGGTAACGGAAAGTGATCATGCGGCGGCTTTGTTTGGCATTGAGGTTCTTATATATATTAACCATCTTGGGGTTCCAGTCGCCGGCCCATCCCATTTCATACTGGTGGTACCATCCCTTGAACTGTATCAGCAGGGCGCTCTCGTAGATCATAAAACTGTCGACCCCCAGCGCCTGGAATTTCGGCACCACGCCAAAAGCCAGCCCGGTAAGGCGCTTGTTATACCCGTTCCATTTCATCCACAGCAGGTGCAGCTTCTGCCACCAGCCGAATTTACCGTTGAAATGTTTGAAGTACTGGTTTACATCCGGGATATTGATGAACATGGCAATAGGGTCATCCTTGTAATAGGCAAACCATACCGCACGCTCATCCATGATCGGTTTCATGGACTTGAACAGTTTCAATACCTGCTCCTTGGTGATTTCCTTACCCTCGCCATGCTGCGCCCATGCCGCATTGTATACGGTGGCAAAATCGCCGGCATATTTTTCCAGGTTGGCCAGCTTGATATGCTTCGCCACGTAATCCGGTTTGCTTTTAAATTTCGCATGGCGCTCGGGATACCGTTCCGGCAAAGGATCATCCACCTTCATCGAATAGTAATACTGGTTATAATAATTCTGGAAACCATACCCGGTAAACAATGCTTCATAATAAGGCGGGTTGTACGACATGCCATACATCGGCTCGTCATCAAACCCCTCTGCCATCAGTCCCCACCATTTATCACGGTCGCCGAAGTTGATAGGGCCGTCCATCGCTTCCATGCCTTTGGATTGCAGCCAGCTTTTGGCAGTATCGAACAGTGCATTGGCCACCTGCTGGTCGTTGATGCTGTCGAAAAAGCCAACGCCTCCCGTGGCAAAATCGGTTCCCTTGTTAATATATTTCGAGTTGGTAAAAGCGGCAATACGTCCTGTAAGCTTACCCTGCTCATCCTTTGCTATCCATCTTTTCACCTCGCCGTATTTGAAGAGTTTGTTTTTGGCAGGATCAAAGACCGCATTCACTTCATGATCAAGCGGACGGATGTAATAGGGATTTCCCTGGTTCATCAGGGCATTCACTTCCAGGAAATTCCTGGCATCCGCTGCACTGGTTACTTCCATTATTTTCATAGCAAACGAATGTAAGAAATAAAACAGATCACCTGTTGGCCAGCAGGGCGGCGGCAACCATGCCGGCGGTTTCTGTTCTCAGGCGTGTATTGCCAAGTGTTACAGCGGTATAACTATTGTCGAGGGCAAGCGTTATTTCCGCCGGCGTAAAATCGCCTTCCGGCCCTATGAGCAGTTGTACCTCATTGGCAGGTGGTATCGTAAGCAGGGTTTGTTTACTGCCATCCAGGCAATGTGCTACCAGTTTCTGTTGCCATGTGCCTGCAGTTACCACGCTGTCAAAAGCTGCCGGCTCGTGCAATACCGGCAGCCATGACTGCTGGCTTTGCAGCATGGCCGAGATGAGTATGCCCTGCATGCGTTCCGTTTTAAAACGGGTATGCTCTGTGCGGCTGCATAACAATGGTTGAATATCGGTTATGCCTATCTCCGTGGCTTTTTCGAGGAACCACTCAAACCTGCCGGTATTTTTCAACAAAGAAATGGCTATGCTTATTTTTCGATGCGGAGGTGGCGACTGTTCTTTTTTTTCAATAACGGCCACGGCTTTTTTCCTGTCTTCACCGGCTATCGAAGCGGTGCATATCAATCCCTTCCCGTTGGTGAGCAGCAGCTTTTCCCCGCTCTTCATACGCAATACCTGTATGCAATGCCTGCTGGTTTCTTCACTCAATGTAAAATGGGAAGCAGCCTGTTGTAATTCGCTTTCGTAAAAAAAGGGGAGTGACATCGGTCAGCGTACTCTTTAGAAGGGTGCGTCATTATCAAATCCCTCATCAAAATCATTCATCTTGCTGCCTTTCTGGATGAACAGCCTGCTGCTGTCGCCGCCTGCTGCGGGAGGAGCGGAAGGGGTTACCGGCTTCCAGTTTCCGCCGGGGCCGGGCATGCCTCCATCGCCATCCCATTCCTCGAATTTCTGTATTTCGAGCTTGGCCCTGAGCTTGATGGTTTCCAGCGAACCGTTACGGTGCTTGGCAATACGGATATGCGTCTCGCCATGTGTGCTTTCCCCATGTTCATTGTTCATCACCTCGTAATATTCGGGGCGGTAAATAAACATTACCATATCGGCATCCTGCTCAATAGCGCCCGATTCGCGCAGGTCGCTCAGCTGGGGCATCTTGCTTTCCTTACGTGTTTCCACGGCACGGCTCAACTGGCTCAGGGCTATAATGGGCACATTCAGCTCTTTGGCAAGTGCTTTCAGGTTCCGGGATATATTGCTGATCTCCTGCTCACGGTTGCTGCTTTTATCGCCGCTTCCGCTCATCAGCTGCAGGTAGTCTATGATGATGATGCCTACATTGTGTTTATTCACCAGTCTTCTTGCCTTGGCACGGAACTCGAAAATGTTTAACGCAGCGGTATCATCGATGAATATCGGCGCTACTTCCAGCTTCTTGATGCCTTTGCTCAGCAGTTGTTCGTATTCATAGTTCTCGAGCTTGCCGCGGCTGATCTTTTCCATCTTGATCTCGCTTTCCGCGCTGAGGATACGCTGTACCAGCTGCGAAGCGCTCATCTCAAGCGAGAAAAAGCCCACAGCGATGGGTTTGGTCGGATGAAGCGCTGCATTCCTTGCCAGGTTCAGCGCAAAAGCGGTCTTACCCACGGAAGGACGCGCCGCAAGAATGATCAGGTCGGTAGGCTGCCAGCCATAAGTAACCCGGTCAAGCGTACTAAAACCGCTCGGCACCCCCGAAATATCTTCGGTCTTGGTACGCAGTTCATCGATCCGGTTAATGGTTTTCGCCAGTACGCTGGTAATATCTTCAAAATTCTTTTTGAGGTAGTTGTTGGTGATGTTGAACATCTTGGTCTCACTGTCGTCCAGCAGGTCAAACACATCCGTGCTGTCTTCATACGCATCACCGATAATTTCCCCGCTGATGCGGATCAGTTCCCGCTGGATGAATTTCTGCAGTACGATCCTCGCATGCGCTTCAATATTGGCAGCGGATACTACCGAGTTGGTGAGCTTGGTTACATAGTAGGGCCCTCCCACGGCATCCAGTTGTTCCCTGAATTTGAGTTCTTCCACCACGGTAAGGATATCGATAGGCATGCTTTTCTGCTGCAGCCCCTGCATGGCGCGGAATACATGCTGGTGCGCCTCCACATAAAAACACTCGGGTTTGATGATCTCGGTAACCGTATCAAAAGCACTTTTTTCCAGCATGATGGCGCCCAGCACGGCTTCTTCCAGCTCTCTTGCCTGGGGAGGCACCTTGCCGTATACCATGGTGCTCAGGTCTATCGATGTCTTCCTTCTTTTGCGGTCTTTATTGAGGCTGGTAAGGTCCATGTTGGGTGCTTCAGTTTGCTTGGTTTAGTAAAGATTGCTTGTCTTCTTGCCGATAGTGATCCCGTGTTACGAAATTGTTACCAGCCAGGTAAGGGGAGCGAATATAAGGGACTGAAAAATGGTTAGAAGAATTTTCCGGGTTAAAATTTGCTCCACAGCTTATCCATCCTCTATTCACAACAAATCCCATGCTATTCACACAATTTACTACGGTTATCCCCCAAAATCAAAAGTTTTCAGACCGGTTTCCGCGGTAATGCACAGTTCCTGTGCAGAAAGATTTTCGGGCGAAAATACCCCGGAAACCGGAGGAAGTCGTAATTGGGATGTCGGTATTCAATACCCTATTTTTGCTTCCCAAACCGCAAGCAATTATGACGATCAGTTATCACTGGTTACACGAATACCTTCCCGAGACCATAGAACCGGAAAAATTGTCAAGGATCCTTACCTCTATAGGACTGGAAGTGGAGAGCCTGGAAAAATATGAAAGCGTGCGGGGCGGCCTGGCAGGGCTGGTGGTAGGCGAGGTACTC
>DASVLZ010000034.1:0-5913 GCA_036384615.1 Sediminibacterium sp. | reverse complement strand
TGGCACCGCCTTTGTTCAACAGCATAACCAGTAATGCTTCCCGCATCTTCTGGCTGATGCTGATCATGCTGCCGCTTTCATCGGAGATCAACTTCACTTCTTCGTTAGGTATGGATATGCCCGATGAACTATTACTGATGCTGCTCACGGCAATGATGATGATCAAACTGGTGCATGAACCGAAATGGTTTCCACGCAGTGTTTCCATACATCCCTTATTCTTATTACTGGTCATGCACCTGGTATGGTTGCTGATCACCTGTTTGTATTCGCAGGATCCCTGGCTGTCAATCAAATACCTGCTGGCCAAAACATGGTATATCCTTCCCCTGGTGATCCTGCCGCAGAGGCTGATACAGAATGATCGCTCATGGCGTACTTTAGCATTATGCCTGCTGCTGCCGATGCTGTTCGTGGTAATACAGACATTGGCCAGGCATGCATTGTATGGATTTTCTTTTGCAGACATCAAACATATCTTCAGCCCTTTTTTCCGCAACCATGTTAATTATTCCTCCATGCTGGTATGCCTGCTGGCCGTTGCATGGTGTACATGGAAACTGACGCCTGAAGAAAATCCCCGGAGAAAATGGTTGCTGTACGGAATGGGTATAGGGCTTATTGCACTGGCCTTCTCTTATTCAAGAGGTGCATGGCTGGCTTTGTTATCCGGCATCATCGGCGCATACCTGATCCGCAAAAGATGGATAGGTATTGCGCTTGCAATAGCAATACTTGCAGCGGTTACGGGTATTGCCTGGTTATCTGCAAACCATCAGTATATGGCGTTCAGGCCCGTGCATGATAAGACGGTGTTTCATACGGATTTCAGTGAGCATATTTCTGCAACGCTCAAAGGCAGGGATATTTCCAATGCGGAACGCATGTACAGGTGGATAGCCGGCGCAAGAATGGTGGCGGAAAAACCTGTTACAGGATTTGGTCCCAATACTTTCTATTCGCAATACCGGCCATATACGGTAAGCAGTTTTGAAACATGGGTAAGCAATAACCCCGAGCATTCCACCGTGCACAATTATTTCCTGCTGACGGCTATAGAGCAGGGATGGCCGGGATTAGTATTATTCGGCTTGCTGTTTGCCGGCATGCTGCTGTATACACAATATCTCTATCACCGCAGCAGCGATACTTTTTATACAACCATCGCCCTCACCATCGGCGCCATCCTCATCATGATCGCAGTCATCAACTGCCTGAGCGATATGATCGAAACAGACAAGATCGGGGGGATTTTCTGGTTATGCCTGGGAGGGATTATTAGATTGCAGATTGCAAAAGGCAGATTGCAGATTGAAACATGAGCATTGGATTATTCACAAATCCAGGCAGATCCCATATACAATCTGCAATCTGCCTTTTGCAATCTGCAATCTCCTCATTTCCTCACATCTATCGCATCCCTCAACCCATTCCCCAAAAGGTTAAAAGCAAGTACGATCAGCATAATGGCTATGCCGGGGGCGAGGGCGAGGATGGGGTTGTGGGTGATGAGGAAGTTGTAGTTCTCTTTGATCATTAGTCCCCAGCTGGGTTGTGGTGGTTGTACACCCACGCCAAGAAAACTCAGGCCGGCTTCAATAACGATGGCGGAGGCGAAATTGCTGGCAGCGATCACCATTACCGGTCCCAGTATATTGGGCAGTATATGGCGGAAGATGGTGCGTACATGAGAGTATCCCAATGCGCGGGTGGCTTCAATATATTCCAGTTCCCTCACGGCCAGCACCTGGCCGCGCACAAGCCTGGCCACATTCACCCACATGGTAAGTCCTACCGCTACAAACACCTGCCAGAAACCTTTGCCCAATGCAAGTGTAATGGCAAACACCAGCAGCAATGTGGGTATGCTCCATACCACATTGATGAGCCACATAATGATATCATCCGTGGGACCTCCGAAGTATCCTGCGAATGCACCTAATAGTATACCGATGGTCAGTGAGATGAGCACTGCTATCAGTCCCACACTCAGGCTCACCCTCACGCCGATGATTAATCTGCTGAGCATATCCCTCCCGAATTTATCTGTGCCGAGATAATACCTGGCGGTAATGACTGGTTTTTCCGCAACAGCTTTTTTGCTGATGGAATGGGTTTCCGTAATTCCTTCATCCACGAATTTCTGGTATACGATACTGTCGCCCTTGCTCACCCAGCCCATCACGGGTACATATTGAAACGGGTCTTCCTGTCCGTACAGCATACGCTGCAACAATCCTGTATGCCCGATGTCTTTCTCCCTTTTTACACATAACAGCGATATGGAAAATCCCGGAGGTTTGCTGCCGATCTCGGGGATCATACGGTTTGCATCAGGAGAGGGATCAGGTGCAACCAGGTAACCGCATATGGCCAGCAGCAGGCTGAAGAGTATCCATATGAGGGCGAATACCGTGGTCTTTTTGTGGAACAGTTTTTGAATGATAGAACCTGTAGTTGTGTTAGCTGGCATGCAGGGCCGGGTTTACCGATATGGAACGTTTATTTACCGAAATAAGCGTGTTTCGGGTAAACAACAGAAAAAAAATCATGTCATATTAAAGATAAGTTAGAATCCAATACCCGTGTATCCTTAAACGCTGTTATGAAACGTCTCTTTTCTTTCATATTATCACTCATTATCCTTGTGCCGCTCATGATCTATGCATGGTGGCCAGAAGAAGAAGTAAAATAGCGCAGTCACCCCCGGCGCTTTTTTATGCAATCATACAGCTCTCACCGAATTCCGTTCAGGTTACTTTACGCCCTTTCCAACGGTAAGAACCGAACTTGCCAAGCCATCCCGCAATTACCGTATACAGTATATGAAATGGCTGCATCAGCGGGAACCAGGTCAGCACATGGGTTTGCCTGAAGAATGCGGCAACCGGTACCATAAAAGCCAGCTCGGTAAGCGTTTTTGCGATCACCAGTATCAGCCAGTTGCTGAAGCCCTGCGGCACAAAGATGCTTATGACCAGCACCGCCAGCAGCAGGAAGTTAACGATGTATACCAGCAGCAGCACCCAGAAAACAGATCTGTCGTTGTATTTATCTGCCTTGCTTGCCCAACGTATGCGCTGGTTAAAGAAAGCACTCCAGCTTGTCATGGGCGGAGTAGCAATAATCGCCTCGCGGCTGAACAGGTATCCCAGCCTTCCCGGGTATGCCTGCTGTATTTTATGCATCAGCAGCATATCATCGCCGCTGGCAATATTGTCTATACCGCTGAAGCCGTTCACGGCAAAGAATGCGTCTTTGCGATAGGCAATATTGGCGCCGTTGCACATGGCATGATAGCCAGCACCCACAGCCGCGGCGGTAATGCCCTGCAGGCTGATGAAATCAAGCACCTGGAAAACAGAAAGAAAACTTTCGCTGTTGGTAAACATAACCGGCGCCGCCACAAAAACGGGATCATTGACCTGGATAAAAGCATCCAGATATTTCAGCCAGTTGGGTGTTGCAGTGCAATCCGCGTCTGTGGTCACTATCCAGGGATGGCTGCTTTGTGATATGGCATAGGCGATGGCCTTTTTTTTATAGGCATTCAGTTCACCACTCACCACATCTGCAAGGTTGATCAGTTTCAGATGGGGATGATCCGCCTGCATGGACCTGATGATGCTCTCTGTATCATCGGTGGAGTGGTCATTGATCACGATAACTTCCAGCAATTCCGCAGGATAATCCTGCGACAGTACGGAGCTAAGGCATTGCCGGATATTCGCTGCTTCATTCCTGGCGGGGATGATGACTGTAAAAGCGTGTACAGGCTGCAGGCCTGCAGCAGGCCTGAATACCGCCAGCTGCAGGTACCACCGGCGGTAAATAAGTATGAGCAGGCAATAGCCCAGCAGGAGGATCGCGGTGATGATGATGACTGTCCAGTACATGGTGCACAAAGAACGTGCATAATCCCAAACCACCACGGATCGGTGTATCCGCACCAAAAAAATCGGCCCGGGTTCTTGGCAAAATCAGGCAAAGGCGCTTACTTTGAATATAGTTGCATAGCTAACTATATGTCAAACAACCAATTTAAAAGAGGCGAGTTATACAGTGTGATCAACGGCATGGCATCTACGGCCGTTGCGAGGCGTTTGCAGAAAAATTTCCGGCAGGCGGGATTGGATATTACGATAGAGCAGTGGAGTGTGCTGTACCATCTCTGGAAAGAAGATTGCCTGAACCAGCAGGAGCTGTGCAACCGCACATTCCGCGATAAGCCCAGCATTACCCGTCTGGTGGATAACCTGGAAAAGCAGAAGCTGGTAAAACGGATGCCTTCCAAGACCGACAGGCGCATCAACCTCGTATGCCTGACCGATGCAGCGAGGGAATTGCAGGACCGCACGCTCGACATCGCCAACGAAACCATGAACGAAGCCCTGCAGGATATCACGAAAGAAGAGATCGACACAGTGAAACAGGTGCTGCAGAAAGTATACGATAACCTGGCGTGAAAGGAACTAAAAAGTCAAAAGTAAAAAATCAAAAAGCTAATGGCTCCCCACGTACCGTGGGGACTAACAGCCGAAAGCTATCAGTACACACCCCATAAACCCTTTCCCATGGAAACTACGCAAACAGCCGGTATTAAGGGCGGCGAATGGCTGATCAGAGAGAGCAGTCACGCAGATATCTTTATTCCCGAAGATCTTGATGAGGAACAAAAGATGGTGATGGATATGTGTACGCAGTTCCTCGATGCGGAAGTGCTGCCGATCATCGACAGGATCGATAAGATGGAACCAGGCCTTATGCCCTCATTGCTGGAGAAAGCAGGCGAGCAGGGATTGCTGGCCACTTCTTTTCCTGAAGCGTACGGCGGGCTGGGAAAAGATTTCGTGACCTCCACCATTGTGAACGAAGGACTGGGCGGCGGCTATTCTTTTTCCGTAGCCGTTGCAGCGCATACCGGCATCGGCTCATTGCCTATCCTGTATTTTGGCTCCGATGCGCTTAAACAGAAATATATTCCCAAACTGGCTACGGGCGAGTGGAAGGGTGCGTATGGCCTTACCGAACCCAATAGCGGAAGCGATGCGCTGAGCGCAAAAACAACGGCCAGGCTGAGTGAGGATGGAAAATATTACCTTCTCAACGGCCAGAAATGCTGGATCACCAACGGCGGTTTTGCGGATGTGTATACTGTATTCGCAAAAATAGACGGGGAGAAATTTACCGGCTTCGTGGTGGAAAGAGGATTTGAAGGGTTTACACAAGGCCCTGAAGAACATAAGATGGGTATCAAGGGTTCTTCTACCGTGCAGCTGTATTTCCAGGATTGTAAAGTGCCTGCAGAGAATGTGCTGGGCGAGATCGGCAAGGGCCACCTGATCGCTTTCAATATCCTCAATATCGGCCGTTTGAAACTCTGTGCTGCGGCGCTGGGAGGAGCGAAGCGCTCCACTACGGCGGCCGTGCAGTATGCCATCACCAGGGAACAGTTCAAACTGCCTATTGCCAAATTCGGTGCTATCCGTCATAAAATGGCCGAGATGGCCATACGCATGTGGGTTGCCGAGAGTGCATTATACCGCACGGCAAAGTATATAGACCTGAAGGAAGGTGAGCTGGTGGCATCGGGAAAATCCTTTGCAGAATCTTTACTGGGCGGAGCAGAAGAATATGCCATCGAATGTTCCATGCTGAAAGTATTCGGCAGTGAAATGCTGGACTTTGTGGTGGATGAAGGCGTGCAGATACATGGCGGCAATGGCTTTAGTGATGAGTATCCCATTTCGAGGGCTTACCGCGACAGCCGCATCAACCGCATTTATGAAGGCACCAACGAGATCAACAGGCTGCTTACGGTGGATATGGTGCTGAAACGCGCCATGAAGGGCAAGCTCGACCTGATGGGTCCTGCGATGGCCATACAAAAGGAACTGATGAGCATACCCGATT
>DASVLZ010000033.1:0-2931 GCA_036384615.1 Sediminibacterium sp. | reverse complement strand
TACAAGTCCAATATAAGTCCAATACAAGTCCAATGTAAGTCCAGTATAAACCCGGTATAAGCTCGATGTACATCCCATGGAGTCATATACTAATCCTATAGTTGCCTTATATCTCCGTTATAGCAAGGGTTAAGATGCCTTACCGCTTTTTTAATGTAACATTGTTCTCAATTCAATAGCGTGTGAAAAACGGTTTCCTGTATATTGCCATGGGGCTATCGCTGGTAGTACTGGTCTGGCTGGGCCGTATTTACCTGCTGCAGAACCGCCTGCAGATGCAATATACCACAGAGGTAGACCGCACTTACCAGGTGATCATTACCCTCCGCAACCTGGAACAATTACTGGCCGATGCCGAAACCAGCCAGCGCGGTTACCTCCTCACCCGCAACGACCATTTTAAAACGCCTTATGCAGAAGCCATCCCCCAGATCGATTCTGTACTCCAGCACCTGAAAGATATTATTGCCGATAATCCCAAACAGCGTGTATACCTGAAACTGTTGGAGCCTGCTGTAAGACAACGGGAAGCCATGATGCAGCAGAACATGGATGAAAAGGATAAAGAAGGCCTGAGACAGCAGCTGCGCGCGGGAAAACTGGTAATGGATAAGATACGGTTGTATGTAGAAACGATGGAAGAAGAAGAATATGCGCTGCTGGCATACCGTGATAAAGAAAAGAACCGCTACCAGGACCTGAACCTGTCCTTCCTGAAATATGCTTTTTCTTTTGCCGGACTGATATTCATCTGCTCTATCGTGCTCATCATACGTGAGCTGAGGATGCGTATACGCACACAGAAAATGCTTGAAAAAACAGTGTTTGAACTTACCCGGAGTAATGAAGAGATAGAACAGGTAAGCTTTGCAGCTTCGCATGACCTGCAGGAGCCGCTACGGAAGATACGCACCCTCAGTAACCTGCTTGCCACCAAATATGCCCCCGGCCTGCCTGATGAAGAGAAAGATATTATTGAACGGATAGAGCGCTCCTCCGAGCGCATGCATGGTCTGCTGAAGAACCTGATCGATTTTACCAACCTGGTTACCAATCCGGAAAAGATCAGTTCCGTAGACCTGGATCACCAGTTCATGGATGCTTTTAACCATACCATGCGAGGTGTGCCGGTAACCTTGTATAAAGAAACACAGCTGCCCATTATCCAGGGGCACAGGCAACAGGTGGCATTGCTCTTTACACAACTGCTGTCAAATTCACTCAAATACCAGCAGCCGGAAAGGGAGTTGACCATAGAAGTGCAGTATACATTAATGGAAACAGCCGGCACTCTGCTGCAGAAAGGAAAACAATACCATGAGATCACGATCAGGGATAATGGCATTGGTTTCGACAATGCCTTCCGCGAAAAGATATTCGTAATCTTCCAGCGGCTGCATAATAAAGGGGAATACGAGGGGCAGGGCATTGGCCTCACCATTGCCCGGAGGATCATGGCAAACCATTACGGTTTTATCGAGGCAGACGGCCACTCGGGAAAAGGCGCATCATTTACGCTCTATTTTCCCGTAAGCTGAGTATCTGTATGGCGCAGTTGTCGAAAGCATTGGATACCGCATCATCCAGCGTTCTTGCCGTGGTGGCTACACGAATGGTATGGCCATTCTCCATCACCACATCAAAACAGGCAGTCTTCAGCGGCCTTTCTTCTTCAATGGTATCTCCCAGTTCTATATTGGCTATATGACATACGCCCGACTGGGTACAGAGCCATTCCAGTTTGGAAATGAATTTTTTCAGCAGCGAGAAAAAAGCGCTGCTGCACAATGCCCCGTTTTCTACGGAGATCTTCAGTTTCAGGTCTTTTTGATTGATATGCATGGGTTTTGCTGTTATGCTTTTTTATGCAGGAGATAATAGCGTATGGATTCAATATCCACGTCTACTCCCGGGAAAAACACGCAACCGCACAATATCCTGATAACACTTTTCATACATCAGTTCTCTTTTAATAACTGTTCCTGTTATATTTTATGAAAACCGCGTGCCAGAAGCTGCTGGGGGACAATACAAATTCCTGTAGAATTATTTGCGCAAAAGCTGCCTGCGAAAGGGTATGGTTTTTTCATCATACAGGAATACATTATTTATTCATTTAAATACCATTATTATGTTACGCTGGACAGTTATCTTTCTCGTTGTAGCCATCATAGCTGCTATCTTCGGGTTCGGCGGTATTGCTGCCAGTGCAGCAGGCATCGCAAAAGTGCTTTTCTTCATCTTCATCGTACTCTTCATCCTCTCTCTGTTATTCGGACGAAGAAGCGTGGATTGATCCGTTGCACTTCCCTAAAAAATCAAGGCCGTTCCTCCAGAACGGCCTTTTTGAATATTGAACAGATGAACAAGGAATATCGAATATTGATCGGAGTTCTTCCGTTACTTCTGCATTCGAAATTCCTTGTTCATCTGTTCAATATTCAAAAAGGCCCGGTTTCATTTTGAAACCAGGCCTTGCAACTGACTACCAATTACCACTTATGAGAGAATCTTTCAAATACTATCCTTTCCTGAGGTTCGGGTGAGGAGCAGGTACCATGGTGGGTCCTGTTTCTGTGGTGCCCTGCAGATCTACTGTATTGGCATCACCATCCTGTCCGTACTGGAACAGCAGCCTGCTCTCAGAGATACCTTGCTTTTCAGTCAGGTATTTGATCACTGCGTTCACACGTTCCCAGCTCATCTGCTGTGCTGCTTTACTGGAGGCGCCATAACCGATCACACGGATGTTACAGTTGGGGTTTGCCTTGATAGTAGCAGCCGCACTTGCCAGTACTGACTCGGCCGATTTGGAAAGTCTTGCGCTGTTCCTGCTGAACTGTACACTCGGCAGGCTGCCTATATTACAGGCGGGAGCCTCTACGGGGCGCTGTGCCAGCATATCGCGCAGTTCTTTACAGCAGGCAGGTT
>DASVLZ010000032.1:0-5814 GCA_036384615.1 Sediminibacterium sp. | reverse complement strand
CCCGATTGATAAAATTTGCGTTCCGCATTTTTTTATCTGCTTACATTTATCGCAACTGCCATAACGCAGCAACAACCGAAAACAGACAAATCATGAACCGAAAACTGAGAATGGGCATGGTGGGAGGCGGCAAAGACGCTTTCATCGGCGCCATACATCGCATTGCCGCTAATATGGACGGGCTTATCGAGCTGGTCTGCGGCGCACTGAGCATTCAGCCCGATATTGCCAGGGAATCCGGCGAAATGCTGTTTTTACCCGCTGAACGCACCTACCTTACGTTTGATGAGATGATGGAAAAGGAGAGCAGACTGCCCCCGGACCAGAGAATGGATTTTGTAACGATCGTTACCCCCAACTTCGCGCATTTTGCGCCTGCCATGGCCGCCCTCGATCATGGATTTCATGTAATGATCGAAAAGCCGATGACATTTACACTGGACGAAGCAAAACAACTGCAGCAGAAGGTAAAGGAAACCGGGTTATTGCTGGGCCTCACACATACCTATTCAGGGTATCCCATGGTAAAACAGGCCAGGGCTATGTTTGCCGATGGCGTATTCGGCAGGATCAGGAAGGTATGGGTGGAGTACCCACAGGGATGGCTGAGCCAGCTCAGCGAAAAAGAGGGCAATAAACAGGCCGCCTGGAGAACCGATCCCAAGCGCTCCGGCAAAAGCGGGTGTATGGGCGATATAGGCACACATGCAGCCCACCTGGCGGAATATATCAGCGGGCTGCAGATCACCCATCTCTGTGCCGATCTTTCCATTATGGTAGAGGGCCGCGCACTGGATGATGATGGTAATGTGCTGCTCCGTTTCAACAATGGCGCTACAGGTGTGCTGATGGCTTCGCAGGTGGCGGCAGGAGAAGAAAATGCGCTGAAGATCCGCATCTACGGAGAAAAAGGCGGTATTGAATGGGCACAGCACGAACCCAACACTCTGCTGGTGAAATGGCTCGACCAGCCAATGCAGATATTACGCGCAGGCGGTAATTATAAAGGCAGACTTTCAGATTATGCCACCCACAATTGCCGTACTCCCGGAGGCCATCCCGAAGGATATCTCGAAGCTTTCGGAAATATCTACCGCAATTTCGCCTCCACACTTTCTGCAAAGATCGAAGGCCGCCAGCCCACTAAAGAACAAATGGATTTTCCCTCGGCAGAAGAAGGCGTACGGGGCATGGCATTCATCGATAATGTAGTGGTCTCTTCCGCATCAGAAAAAAAGTGGACGGAATTTGTGGTGTGAGGTATAAAAGTGAAAGATCAAAACTGAAACAATATATGCCGGCAGCTAACAGCTAATGGCCAACAGCTAAACGCTAAACCATGACAACGATCAAAGGACCCGGTATTTTCCTGGCGCAGTTTATGGGCGATACGGCGCCGTTCCATTCATTGGAGTCTATCTGCAAATGGGCTGCATCACTCGGATTTGTGGGCGTACAGATACCCACCTGGGACAGCCGCTGCATCGACCTCCAAAAAGCGGCTGAAAGCAAGACCTATGCAGATGAGATCAAAGGTGTGGTACATGCCGCGGGACTGGAAATAACAGAGCTGTCTACCCACCTGCAGGGCCAGCTGGTGGCTGTGCACCCGGCATATGATGCGTTGTTTGACGGGTTTGCTCCCGCTGCAGTGCATAATAATCCCAAAGCAAGAACGGAATGGGCAGTGCAGCAGTTGAAATATGCCGCCAAAGCCTCACAGAACCTGGGGCTGAATGCACATGCCACCTTCAGCGGTGCGCTGCTCTGGCATACGGTATACCCCTGGCCGCAGCGGCCTGCCGGACTGGTATCTACCGGTTTTACAGAACTGGCCAGGCGCTGGAAACCGATACTGGATGTATTTGATGAAAACGGCGTGGACCTTTGTTACGAGATACATCCCGGCGAAGACCTGCATGATGGCATCACCTATGAAATGTTCCTCGAAAAAGTGAACAACCATCCCCGCGCCTGTCTTTTATATGATCCCTCGCATTTTGTGTTGCAATGCCTCGATTACCTTGCTTATATAGATCATTATCATGAGCGCATACGCATGTTCCATGTAAAGGATGCGGAATTTAATCCGAGCGGAAAACAGGGCGTATATGGTGGATACCAGAACTGGGTAGAGAGGGCAGGAAGGTTCCGCTCATTGGGCGATGGACAGGTAGATTTCGGCGCCATCTTCAGCAAGCTTACAGGGTACGATTATAAAGGATGGGCAGTGATGGAATGGGAATGCGCGCTCAAACACCCCGAAACAGGCGCCGCCGAAGGAGCTCCCTTCATTAAAAAACATATCATCCGCGTAACCGAAAAAGCTTTTGATGATTTTGCAGGAACAGGATCTGATGAAGATTTCAATAAACGGATTTTAGGAATCAATTAATTAATAACTTGCGGGAGACATGAGATTTGGCGCGTGAGTTAGCGTCAGTTGTCGTGAGTCATCGTGAGATAGCATAGAATGCACGTTAACTCACGATGACTCACGACAACTGACACTAACTCACGACAAGATTTACTAACTTTCAAACCCTTCTATCGTGAAAAAGTATTTTGTGGCAATCGGCCTGCTGGCATTGATCACTGCCTGTGGCGGTGGAAACGACAAACCGGCGGCTGAATCAAAGCCCGCAACAGCAGCACCCGCTGATGCATTATCATCCAACCCTGATTACCAGAAAGGCCTTGAACTCGTGGCCAAATCGGATTGCCTTACCTGTCATAAAGTGAGCGCCAAATTAACCGGGCCAGCCTACAAAGAAGTAGCTGCCAAATACGAGAATACCGATGCCAACATAACCACCCTTGCTGACAAGATCATTAAGGGCGGTCAAGGCAACTGGGGTAATATACCCATGACCCCCCACCCCACGCTCAGCGAAGCTGATGCCAAACAAATGGTCAAATACATTCTTTTACTGAAATAACCCCTCATGAAAAACCTGGCAACGATTGCACTGGCAGCAATAGCTGTTACAGTCAGCAGCTTTACCATTCCTGTAAAACACAAGGCAGATAAATGGATATCGCTTTTTGACGGAAAAACATTGAAAGGATGGCATGTGTATGGTCATAAAGCCAATACCAACTGGAACGTAGCTGATGGCGCCATTCATCTTGATCCTTCTATAAGAGGGCAACAGGGCAGCAAAGTGTCCAATGACCTCGTAAGCGACAAATCATTTGAGAACTTCCATTTCAAATACGACTGGAAGATATCAAAGAACGGCAACAGCGGACTGATCTTCTGGGTACAGGAAGATTCGGTGAAATACCGCCAGACCTATCATACCGGCCCCGAAATGCAGGTGCTCGATAACGATGGCCACCCTGATGGCAAGATCGAAAAACACCGTGCCGGCAACCTGTACGACCTGATCGCGGGCAAGGAAGGCGTTGTAAAGCCTGTTGGAGAATGGAACACCGCAGAGATCATCTGCAACAGGGGCAAACTGGAATTTATCCTGAATGGCGTTTCCGTACTCTCTACCACTTATGGCGATGACAGCTGGAAAAAAATGGTCGCCGGCAGCAAATTCAAACAATGGCCCGATTTCGGAACCGTATTCAACGGTCATTTTGCCCTGCAGGACCATGGAAATGATGTGTGGTACCGGAATATCATGATACAGAAACTGTAGTTTTTAATGTGCTGATTAGCTAATGTGCTAATTAGCTAATGAGAAGCGAAGTGAGTAAACATTAGCTGATTAGCACATTAGCTAATCAGCACATTAACAAAAGCATTCCATGCCAACCACCGATCCACGTGTTGACGGTCATATTGCCAAAGCTGCTCCTTTCGCGCGGCCTATCCTTACACATCTGCGCAAACTCGTACATACCGCTTGCCCCGGTTGCCAGGAAACCATCAAATGGGGAATGCCATCCTTCGATTACAAAGGCCCTTTCTGCAGTATAGCAGCGTTCAAAGCACATTGCGTATTCGGCTTCTGGAAAACCGCGCTGATCGATGATCCCAAGGGCATACTTTCCGAAAACAGGGATAAAGCCATGGGCTGCCTGGGAAGGATCACCAGCCTGGAAGACCTTCCTTCCGATAAAGTGATCATTGCATTCATCAAGGCGGCTAAAAAACTGAACGATGAAGGCATTAAACTGCCGGCAAAGCAGAAAACACCCAAAAAAGAAATACCCGTACCGGACTATTTTGCCAAGGCACTCCTGAAAAATAAAAAAGCCTCCGCCACATTCACGGCTTTCAGTCCCTCGCATAAACGTGAATACCTTGAGTGGATCACTGAAGCCAAAACCGAAGAAACCCGCCAGAAAAGAATGGCCACCACCCTCGAGTGGCTTGCCGAGGGAAAACAGCGGAACTGGAAGTATGCCACCGGGAAAAAATAGTGGTGCCTATCTTTGCTCATGCTCATCCCTGATGACAAATATTTCATGCAGCAGGCATTAAAAGAGGCCCAGGCTGCTTATGATAAGGACGAAGTGCCTGTAGGTGCAGTAGTAGCTATGGGAAATACCATCATTTCAAGGGGCCATAACCAGGTAGAGCTGCTGAATGATGCTACCGCACATGCCGAGATTATCGCCCTTACTTCCGCATTCAACTACCTCGGCGCCAAGTACCTTCCAGAAGCCAGCCTGTATGTAACCGTGGAACCCTGCCTCATGTGCTGCGGGGCCATGTACTGGGGCAAAATAGGGCGTATTGTATACGGAGCGGCAGATGAAAAAAATGGCTACCGCCACATCACCAAAGACAACTGGCCCTTCCATCCCAAAACACAACTGGTTACAGGCGTACTGCAGGAAGAATGTGCATTCCTTATGAAGTCCTTCTTCAGATCCAAACGGGATCGCTGATTGTACAATCCGAGTTCATTGTCGATTTCAGAAAACAAAAATTTTATAATGCCCCAATCGCGCGGGTCTTAGTAAATTTGTTACCTGCCAACAGCTAATGACCCCCAGATACGTGGGGGCCAACAGCATTCTATAAACCTTTTAAAATTCAACAGATCATGGCATTCACATTAGCACCTTTACCGTATGCAAACGATGCACTGGAACCGCATATTGATGCAACCACCATGCAGATACACCACGATAAGCACCACCAGGCGTATGTAGATAACCTCAATAAAGCCATTGCAGGCACACCCAATGAAAGCAAATCACTGGAACAACTGGTAGCCAGTGCAGGAACCATCAGCCCTGCTGTAAGAAATAATGGCGGCGGCCACTGGAACCATACCTTTTTCTGGGAAAGCCTGGCACCCAATGCAGGCGGCGCACCTTCCGGCGCACTGGCTGATGCCATCAACAGCGCATTCGGATCATTCGATGCTTTCAAAGAGAAATTTGCACAGGCAGGCATGACCCGCTTCGGCAGCGGATGGGCATGGCTGATCGTAAAAGACGGCAAGCTCGAGATCACATCTACTCCTAACCAGGACAATCCCCTGATGGATGTTGCCGAAACAAAAGGCACACCGGTACTGGGTGTGGATGTATGGGAACATGCTTACTACCTCAAATACCAGAACCGCCGCGCCGAGTACCTCTCCGCTTTCTGGAATGTAGTGAACTGGAATAAAGTGGCAGAGCGTTTCGGGAAATAAAGGTGAGAACGTGAGTTAGAGTGAGTTATCGTGAGTTAGCGTGAGTTAGCGTGAGGCGTAAAACGTGAGATATGGATCACAAAAAGACAGGACGTGGATACAGGAAAATTTAACTATTTTGCTTCTTCTCACGACAACTCACGACAACTCACGACAACTCACGACAACTCACGACAACTCACGACAACTCACGACAACTCACGAC
>DASVLZ010000031.1:0-1881 GCA_036384615.1 Sediminibacterium sp. | reverse complement strand
TCTTGAAGAACTTCATATCATTGGGCAAATGCCAGAGCAACCGGTTATCCTTACCGATAGCATGGTTGGAAGATGCGGCCACTACGAGGGAAATAAGCATAAGTAAAGATAAGTACGAAGTATGAAGTAATCTATCGCACTTTATACTGCCACCGGCGCCTTAATACCCGGGTGACTTTGATAATTTTCAAGAGTGAAATCTTCATAGCTGAATCCGAAGATATCTTTCACAGCAGGATTGATCCGCATTACCGGCAGCGGGTAAGATTCCCTGCTCAACTGCAACTGCGCCTGTTCAATATGGTTATTATACAGGTGCACATCGCCGAAGCTATGCACAAAATCGCCGTATTCCAGTCCGCATACCTGTGCAATCATCATGGTGAGCAATGCATAAGATGCAATATTGAAAGGTACGCCCAGGAACACATCTGCGCTCCGCTGGTATAGCTGGCAGCTCAGTTTGCCATCCGCCACATAAAACTGGAAAATGGTATGGCAGGGCATCAGCGCCATCCGGGGCAGGTCTGCCACATTCCATGCACTCACGATCAGCCGCCTGCTGTCGGGGTTCTTTTTGATCTGGCTGATGAGTTGCGTTATCTGGTCTGTAACGGTGCCATCCGCGCCTTCCCAGCTGCGCCATTGTTTACCATATACAGGCCCCAGTTCTCCTTCCGCATCGGCCCATTCGTTCCAGATGCTTACGCCATGGTCTGTAAGGTAACGTATATTGGTATCGCCACGGAGGAACCAGAGCAGTTCATAAATGATGCTCCTGGTATGCAGTTTCTTGGTGGTAACCATAGGAAACCCTTCCTGCAGGTTAAAACGCATCTGGTAACCGAAACAACTGATGGTGCCAGTGCCGGTACGGTCTGTTTTCTGCGCCCCGTTCTCCAGTATATGCCTGAGTAATTGATGGTATTGCTGCATGCTGCAAATTACACCCGAAAACGCTATTGCGATTCCTGTGGGGAGAAGCTGTGAATTGCTTTACCCTCCCGCCCTTTCCTGCGTGCAAGCTCTTTTTTGATCAGCGACAGTTCGCGCCCTGTCTGGCCGCTTACACTGCTATTTTCCTGTGCCCGGCGCATCAGGTATGGGATCACATCACGGATAGGCCCGAATGGCAGGTATTTGCTCACGTTAAACCCTTCTTTGGCAAGGTTGAAAGTGATATTATCACTCATCCCGTACAGCTGTGAGAAATGAATATGCGGGTGTTTATGCGAAAGTCCTTTCTCGTTCAGCAACTGCGATGCCAGCAGGTTGCTTTTTTCGTTATGCGAAGCTATGATGACAGAGATATTATCAATATGGTCGATACAGTAAGTAACTGCTTCATTGTAATCCCTGTCGGTAGCTGTTTTATCGGGTTGTATGGGACTGGGATAGCCTCTTTCTGCTGCTCTTGTTCTCTCCTTTTCCATATAAGCCCCGCGCACCAGTTTTACGCCCAGCATAAAACCCTGTTGTTTGGCAATGGAATGAGACAGCTTAAGAAAATGCAGCCTGTCGTGGCGGTATAGCTGTATCGTGTTATATACGATCACTTTTTCCTTGTTGAATATCTCCATCATCTCCATGGTAAGCCGGTCGATGGGGTCCTGTATCCAGCTTTCCTCCGCATCTACCAGTACACCTACGTTTTTCTGGGAAGCGGCTTCACAGATGGCATACATACGCTCGCGCACCCTGTCCCACTCAACTATCTCTTCTTCATGATCATGTATACCGCTGCGCAGTCTCGGCGCTTCATTCAGTGTCTGCAATAATCCGAAACGCGCAAGACCGGTGATCTTTACGCTGATAAAAGGGATATTATTCTGTGTGGCTGCATAATTGATCACGCGGATGAACTCATCGGTGGCATGATCA